>NZ_LVWJ02000019.1:300000-530280 GCF_001625015.1 Lewinella sp. 4G2
AGCAATAGATCTTCACTCAAACCGTGGTCGCGGGTGTGGGCGGTGAGTACCCAGAAGCTATCGGCGTACCCGCGGCTGGTGGGGGCGACGCCCTGTAATTCCGGCAAACTGATGCAGCTGGAGATGCCAGGAACGGTGACCGTTTCGATGCCGTGCTCGCGGGCAAAAGCGATCTCCTCCTGGCCGCGGCCAAATACGAACGGATCCCCACCCTTCAGGCGGACGACGTGGCCGTACTCGAAGGCACAATCGACGATGAGTTGATTGATCTCCTCCTGCTTTTTGTAGTGGCACCCGGCGCGCTTGCCGACGAAGAGCTTTACGCAACCCGCGGGGGCTTCGTCGAGCAACTCATCGCTGCTGAGCGCATCGTAGAGGATGGCATCGGCGGACTGGATGGCCTTTAAGCCTTTGCGGGTGATTAGGTCGGGGTCTCCGGGGCCTGCGCCTACTAGGGTTAGGAATGGAGTTTTCATTTGAGCATTTTAATTGATACGCGATATGCGATATGCGAATCTCGATTCTTGATTTAGCTGCCGCACGTCTTTGTCGCACTGCGTGCTCCGTCAAGCAATTGCGGTAGCGGAGCAAAGCGACTGAAACAGCGGCAGCCAAATCGTATATCAAGAATCGCAAATCGCATATCGCATATCGATCAGGCTTTATAATATTCACCAATCACCTTCTTATCAAGTTGGGATTCGCGTTCCTTGATGGCTTTAGAGACGAAAATACGCGCATCCGCCAAGTAAGCCGTGACGAAAGCCTCAGTGGGCTGCTGTTTTTTGATGCGTAATACGAAGGCTTCGAAAGGCATAGCTTCGGAGAAACGATCACCGAAGTGTTCGGAGAAATCGCGGAGGATACCGATGTGGGTATTACATTTTTTGTCTTCGGCCAGCATGAGGGCTTTGGCGGCCGTGATCATTCCGGAGTAGGCGTGGTAGGCCGCGTCGGGCAGGAGGCCGGCTTTGAGGGCTTCGCCGGAAGCGATGACCTTGTTGCTGGCATCGTCGAGGATGGCGCCGATGACGTCGATGCTGACGCCGGCGCACTCCCCTACTCCGATCTCCTGGACGTATTCGCGGTCCTGGCCCCAATCATAAAATTCTTCCGCCGTGATGGTTTTGGCGTCACCGAGGGGTTTGAGGACGTCGTAGAAGTAACGCTTACCCTGGCGGACGACGTAATCGTTGTAATACTCCCCTTCCGTAGCGTTGGCCTTGTAATCGTTGAAGAGGTCGCGGATGACCTGGGGAATACGGCGCGTCGGCACCTTAATGACCTTTTGGGCGACGAAGCCGCGGCCATCGTCGGTGATGCCACCACCCACGACTACTTGCATGGCGGGGGCAATCTTCTGGCCAACGCGGATGCTGGAACCGTGGAAGCCGATGTTGGCTGCCATGTGCTGGCCACAACCGTTCATGCAGCCGGAGATCTTGATGCGGATGTCGTCCTCCGTCACCATTTCGGGGAACTCGGTGCGGACGAGGTCTTCGAGGATCTCCGCCAGACCCGTAGAGTTAGTTACGCCGAGGGCGCAGGTATCGGTGCCGGGGCAGGCGGTGATGTCGGCCGTCGTGTCGTAGCCGGGGAGGCCAAGGTTAAGGGCGTAGAGACCGTTGAAGAGGTGGGGTAGCGCAGTCGGTGGCACGTAGCGGAGGATCATCCCCTGCTGTACGCTCAGCCGTACGTCGTCGCTTGCAAACTCTTTAATGAGGCCGGCCAGCAAACGCGTCTGCTCCGCGCCCAGGTTGCCAAGGGGGATGCGGATGGCGACGGCCCGGTAGCCTCCCTGCTTTTGTTCGGTGACGTTGGTCTTGAGCCACTCCGCGTACAAATTGGGGTGGAGTGGCTCAGTTGCTTCGAAGTTATCGGACGGGATCGTTCCGAGAGCCGGGGCCCAGGATTCGTCGATCTCTACCGTCTGATTTTCGAGGCTGGCCATTTCTTCGGTGACGAGCTCCAGGAAGGTTTCGAGGCCCATGTCCTTGAGGAGGTACTTCATGCGGGCCTTCATCCGCTTTTCGCGTTCCCCGTAACGGTCAAACACCCGGAGGCCGGCCTCCATGAAGGGGATGATCCGGTTGGCGGGGAGAAATTCGAAAGCGGTGGGGGCGATCATGGAAACGGCGCCCAGCCCTCCGGCTACGACGACCTTAAAGCCCTTCACCCCGTCCTGAATGCGAGGGATGAAGCCGAAATCGTGGAAATAGGTAAAGGCACTATCCTGCTCGCTGCTGGAGAAAGCCGGCTTGATCTTACGGCCCATTTCCTGACAGATGGGATTGCGCAGGAAGTATTCGAAACTGGCCTGTACGTAGGGCGTCACATCGAAAGGTTCGTTGGGGTCGACGCCGGCCATGGGGCTGGCGGTGATGTTTCTGACGGTATTACCACAGGCTTCGCGGGCGGTCATACCGGCCTCGGCGAGTTCCTTCCAGATCTTCGGGCTGTCGTTCAGCTTGACGTAGTGCATCTGCACGTTCTGCCGGGTCGTAATGTGAAGGCGACCATTGGTGTGGCGCTCGGACATATCCGCCAGGGCAATCAATTGGTCGGGGGTTACGTGGCCGAAGGGGATCTTCGTCCGGAACATATGGACGCCCAGTTGGCGCTGCCCGTAGACGCCGCGGGTGAGGCGGTAATGCTTAAAGCGGTCCTCATCTTCCTGGCCTCGTTGATAGGCGTAGATGCGGTCCACGAGTTCCTGGATATCCGCGCGGGCGGGGGCGTCAATGTGTTGTAAGTCGAGATCTTGTGTGGTAGTCATACCCGAAAGTACCCGTTTGCGTGCCTTTCGGTCGAATTGAAGTATGAAAAGAACAACCTATGAACGTTTAATATTTTAGGCCAACTATCTGTAAAGCAGCATTTTACAAAACTACATTTCCGGCATTCGTCCAAACCTTAACATATATTAAAAATCGCCATGCGTTGTTTTCTTTCATTTTAAACTAAGTATTTGATCATACCAATGGTTTTCACCTCCATTTACGGTCGTTAACAACTGATGGCAGAATGGGTTAGAACTGGTGAGCATTAGCGTAAACACTCGTAACTATCCAAACAACGGAACCGTGGAAAAATTTAGAAAAGCCATTTACATTTTGCTGTGCGTGGTTACCGTCATCGTGATGCTGGCCTCCGTGCTTTCAGTATTTCGGGATACACCGAACCGGTACCTGAAAATGCTGGATTTCCCGCGCATTCAATTCTTCATCGCCTCGCTGATCACTTTGCCGTTGTTCATCTGGGATACCCAACGGTGGAAATGGTACGACTATGCCCTCGTAGTGGGCCTGGTTGGTGGGCTCGTTATCCAGGGGCGGTACCTGATCAATTATACGCCACTCGTCAGCCCTACCGTCCCGCAGGCGGATGCGTCGGTCACCACGGCGGACGAAGTGAGTATCCTACTCGCGAACGTGTACCGGGAAAATAAGGAGACGCAACCTTTAATTGATTTAATCGAGGATAAGCAACCCGACTTCGTCGTGGCCATGGAGGTCAACGCCTACTGGGATAAAGGGCTGGCGCCAATTGAACGGGACTACCCCTACGTTGAAAAACGCGTCAACGAGGTTGGCTACGGGATGTCGCTGTACAGCAAATTCCCACTGGAAAATGTCATCGTAAAGGAGCTGAATAATGACAAGGTGCCTTCCTTCGAAGCCCGCGTTCAATTAGATAATGGCCGCGAGATACAATTGCACACCGTCCACCCCGTCCCGCCGAAGTACTTTGAGAAATTACCCGACAATGAGGGCCAGAAAGAAGTAGCTCTCCGCAAGGTTGGTGATGATATAGCCGCTAATTCCCTCCCCAGCATCGTAGCCGGAGATCTGAACGACGTCGTTTGGGGGTTCACCGATGAGCTTATGGAAACGGAGGTAGACCTGCTGGACGACGTCCGCGTTGGCCGTGGGATCTTATCCTCTTTCGACGCGACGTCCTGGATCATGCGGTGGCCGATTGACCACGTCTTCGTCACCAAGGAATTCAGCGTAGTGGAGTTGGAGCGGGGATCGGATATTGGTTCGGACCACTTCCCGATCTACGTTAAGTTGGCCATTCCGGCACAATAGCTAAAGACACATGTTTGGCCATCCGTTCTGATCTAGAAAAGCAACATTACCCGCCCATATATTCAATTGTTAGGATCGACACAGGAATAGGCTTTTATGCTGGGCCATCCTTGCGAGCGTTTGCGAGTGCACTGCTTAACCTTGAGCTGATAGCCTACCATCCGGTTCGGGGTACCACTTCGTAAGGTTGAGGACCGCCCACGCGAAAAGGATCAGTTCTAAAATTAAGCCAACCAGGAATTGTGGCGAGTTACCGTCAAGAACGATACTGATCGTCCGCCCAACGGCTAGACCGCCCATGAAGAGGGCGTTTACGAACGTGGCGTTTCGCCAGTGGTCCGGTTTCCAGACGGCGTATACCCAGTAGCCGCCGATGGCCCAGTACAGCCCCATCACCGCGCGGAAGATGTTTTTCAGATCAATATCCTCTACGGAAAAGCCGAATACTTCCGGCAAGATTCTGGCGGGGGCGGCGCCGTATACCAGACTTACCGACAGTACGATCGCCGCAGAAATAATGAGTTGGGCATTTTTCATGATTATTCCTTCTTCCGGTAAAGCTACCATACCCATCTTCCCCGGCACCCGCGGCAGCGCCAAAAAACCATTACCCGTACTCAACCATATATTGGCTTCACCCGATTAGTAGTTGAACACCCCCGAAACACTATGTCCCAACCCGCCGTCTATATCCGTAACCTCGTGAAGAGTTACGGGAAAAAAGAGGTAATTACCGGCCTCGACCTTGAACTGGATAACGGCCAGATTATTGGCTACATCGGCCCGAATGGCGCCGGAAAATCCACGACCATGCGGATTTTAGCCGGCCTGGATAACGACTTTACCGGCGACGTGCAGGTACTGGGAATCGACGTCAAAAAGGACCCCGTCGGCGTTAAACGCCGCATCGGCTACCTGCCCGAAGCGGGGGATATGTACGACGTGCTGCGGCCCGATGAATTCTACGATCTGGTCGGTAGTTTGCACGGGCTGGAGCAGGAAACCATCCGCCGACGCGCCGCCAAACTGGAGGATTTTCTGCAACTTAAATACACCGATAAACAGCGCATCGATACCTTCAGCAAGGGGATGCGCCAGAAAGTATTGCTGACGAGTACGCTGCTTCACGACCCGGATCTGATCTTCATGGACGAGCCGCTGAACGGCCTCGACGCCAACTCCGTCATCCGGGTAAAGGACCTGCTTGCGAGCCTTGCGGCGGACGGCAAAACCATCTTCTACAGTAGCCACATTATGGACGTCGTGGAACGGATCAGTAACCGGATCGTGCTGCTCAACGACGGCAAGATCGTAGCCAACGGCACCTTTGCGGAGATCAATGAGCAAGTCCGGGGCGGCAATCTGGAGAACCTCTTTGCCAGCCTCACCGGCGGTACGGCCTCCGGCGAAGTCGCTACCTTCAAACTCGGCGACGATGAATAAATTATTCGTTTGGCTCATCGGCCTCTTCGGCCCCCTCTGGGAGCGGGCGGGGGCGGACCCACGGGCCGTAAAACTGATCGTCGCCACCAAACTGAAGGTATCCGACCGGGTACCGAAGGGCATGAATTACGGGGCGCGCAAGAAGAAGCCGAGCAAGTGGATGGAGTTCTTCAGCTACTTCATGATGGCCTTGATCGGCCTTGTGGTGGTCGTGCTCCTCTTTAAGTTTGACCACCAGCCTACCGCTCTCGGCATCGGGTACTCCGTGATCGGTATTTACCTGTGCATGATGCTCGTCCTGGAACTCAGCGACAGCATATTTGATACGCGGGACGTGAGCGTGCTGCTCAGCCGGCCCATCAGCGACTTCACTTTTGCTTTATCGCGCGGCTTATTCGTGTTCGCCTACGCGGCCAAGATGATGCTTTCGATGGCCCTGCCGCCCTTCATCTGTCTGGCCTTTATTGCGCCCCTGCAGTTGCCGATTTTCTTTTTGGCGACTACGGCGATCACGGTGATCAGTACGGTTGGCATCCTCAGTTTTTACCAATTTTTGCTGCGAAAACTGAGCACGGCCACGCTGAAAAAGGTGCTTTCCACGACGCAAATGTTGTTCAGCGGCTTCTTCATTATGATCTACCTCGGGCCACAACTTGCCAGTGGCATTGACGATTCTTACTACGGCATCCGATTGGTCGGGGAGACCGCCGGGTTCATCTTCCCGAGCTTCTGGATCGGGGCCTGGCACGACCTCGGCGCAGGGGCGACGACTCTCAGTTACGTACAAGCGGGCTTGGGTTTAGCAACGGTCATCCTTGCCTCGGTGGTGTACCGCAGCCAGGCGCAGGGTTACGCTGCGGGCTTGCTTAAGCTGGGCAGCTCGGGGTCGGCGGTACAGGAAACCGAACCCGACGGGGATACCCCCGTAAATACGCAGACGGATACGGGCCCACGGAAACCCTCCCTGGGCGACCGGTTGGCGGTCCTTTTTACCCGTCCCGGTATTGAGCGGGCGAGTTACAAGTTTCACTGGGCCATGATGCTACGGGCGCGGTCGTTCAAGAATAAGGTTTACCCTACGCTGCTTTTTGCGCCATTCTTCGTAGTGTTCTTCATGATCCGGGACGGCTTTAGTGGGGGGGACGGTATCTTCGGTAGCAGCCTACTTTTCGGGCTGTACTACATGATGATGACGGTCATCACGCCCCTCGGCCAAGCGCGCATTGCCGAGAAACCTTCCGCCGCCTGGGTGTGGCAGGTGCATCCGTTGCCGAACCGGGGGCCGGTGGCTTACGGGCAGTACATGGCCTCGTTGAGCCAGTTTTACCTGCCCACTTTTTTGATTACCCTTCCGCTCTTTTTGTACCAGGGTGGCCTCGGTTTTTTCCCCGACGTTCTGCTGGCGATGGCGCTTTCCATCGTGGCTGGTGCCCTTTTCCAAATGCTGGAGCGCACCCTCCCCTTTTCCCGCGCGATTGACAATAATCGCATGAGTAATATTGGTGCGGTGATTGCAGTGTTTTTGTTTGCGGGGTTGGCTGGGTTTGGTCATTATTTGTTACGCCAACTTCCTTACGGTATTTGGTTTGGCCTTGTTGGTGCCGTGATCGCCGGATTTATCAGTTTGTATTGGTTGCGGCGGATGAAGGGTTCTTTTGAGGAGGTGGTTGAGTGATTTTTTGCGCTGTCGCAGGTGCAGGGTGTAGGGCAAGTAATATGGGATTTGACGGATTGTGCTGGATTACTCTAATAATTATGATGGATGCCTCGGTGTCCATAACTGTGGCTTTCTGTGTCTTCCCGGCTCCCGACCTCCAGGTCGGGCTGCTATTTATTCGATAAAAACTATTGATATAATTTTTTCCGTTTCCTTTCTGACACTTCTTTTATGCCATTTCCTTTCTATCACTTCTTTTGTGATCACCACGCAGTAGCAGCGAAGCTAAAAGAAGCAAAAGTCTCGTCCTATAACCATGGCTTAACGCGTGTACTCGGCTCCCGATCTCCAGGTCGGGCTTTTTATTTTTGGGCAATTCTAATAATATGATTTTGCTGTTTTCTTTCTGACACTTCTTTTGTGACCAAAAGAAGCAAAAGTCTTGTCCTTTGCAGGTGGCTTAACGCAAAATTTCTTCGGATTAGCTAAACGCTGCAAACTCGCTTAACGACTTATTTTCAAGCACCGATTTGCGATTGCATCAAATTTGGTTCCATACAGAATTTGTATCAACTCGAACAGTGCAGCGTTCTTAACGCTAATCCGAAGAAATTTTACTACCACCTGCAAGGGACGGATAAAACCTACGCATCAAAGTATCCCGTCCAAAATCTAAAATCTATCTTCTAAAGTCCTTCTACCCTCCCCCCAAAGTCTTAATCTCCTTCGCACTCAGTACCGAACCTTGCACCTGCGTCCGCGCCGCGTTGATCATAGCTTTGCCTACCTGGGCGCTGGTGGATACGCTTTTGAATTTATTGAATAAACCGTAAAGGGGTTTGGTGACGGTGAGCAAGGCATTGACCCACTTACTTTTGGATTTGATGCCTTCACCGGGAATGACCATACCGATGCGGAAGGCGTAGGCTGCCGCGAAGCCACGGTTGAGGATGTAGTTCTCAGTTTTTCCCTTGACGCGGGCCCACATGAGTCGGCCGGATTCAGTGCCATCCGTGCCTGCACCCGAGACGTAGATGAATACCGAGCGGTAGTTGGCGGCGTAGATGGCGTCGGCCAGGCTCTGGGTGACGGTGTAGGTGAGGCGGGTGTAGTCGGCTTCGTTCATGCCCGCTGAAGAGACGCCCATGCAGTGAAAACAGGCACCGGGCTGGAAGGCAGTGAGTTGGTCGATGGCCGTGGAGAAATCGGTAAAATCCTCATGGATCAGTTCCCGCAGCTTGGGGTGGGTAATATCACCGGGCCGGCGGGCGATGGAGAGCACCTGGTCGACCGCCTTGTTCTCCAGGCATTCGAGCAGAACACCTTTACCGATCATACCGGAGGCACCAGTGAGGACGACGTTGAGGGGCATACACTACAGTTGGATGGGCGGCAAAAGTACATTAATTGAGACTACTTGGTAGGATCCACGCTAAATGTAAAAATCCCCGCCAGACTGAAGTCTGGAGGGGATTTTAATGTTTGCTTTTTCAGCTTACTGGCCTACGAAGAACTTCGACATGTAGAAGTTATTATCGTGGCGATCGCGGCGGCGGTAGTCGGGGCTGTCAAACATCGACCGGTTATAGGACGATCCAAATTCATGGAAGTCGGACAGGTAGTTGGTGGTATCAATTTCGAAACTGGTTGTGTAACCGTTGGTACGGTTAAAACGGGGGTAGTCCACGAAGTGATCCAGACCAAGACCAAGAATAGTCACTGTCTTATCAGCGTTGATCTTCACTAAGCCAATCGGAATGAGGACATTGCGATCTTCATTGGTGTAAGTGCCGAGGGTGTGGCGGTTGATGATATCATCTTCCACTTCAATCTCAACGTAGCGCACCTGGCGGGCGGGTACATCCGCTAAGAGACCTTCCACTTCACCGATCTTTTCGCCGGTTGACAGGCGGACATCGAATCCACGGATATCCGTGTCATCGTGGTGAACCTGGTAGTCGCTCAGGTTATCAACAAACTTGAGATTTACATTCTTTGTGGTGTACTTCTCAGTTGGGGTGACGGTGGAGGTTGTTTTTACTATGGTACTCATTTTATCTTAATTTACTGGTTATGGAAATGGCATGAAAATGTCGGTCATTACATTTTCATCATCAATTTGTTGGCTGCCTTGAGGAAACCGCGCACATCTTCTTTCTGGTTGAGCGTGAGTGTCGCACCATCAATCGCCTGAGCTTCCTCGCGGATGGTCTCAATGTGCGCAGAATTCATGTTGTTGAAAGCAGTTGCGTCAATGCGCTCTAGTGATTCCGTAATATTGATGGCCGCCATGCGGATCTTTTCGGCGTGGTTGGTGGCGTACGGATCGACGGTGATTTCATCGGCTAGCTGCTTGGCGCGTTCCGTATTGTCGGTCAGATTAACGTCGTAAGCATCGGCGATGGCTTCAGTTGCTTCCGCCAAATACGTGATGGCGTTATGGCTAAACTCGTGGTCGAGCCCCATTTCACCTTCCATTTCAGTGGTGTAGGTGATGAATTTCGTTACAGCGGGTTGGTAGAGCGTAGCATCTACGTCATTGTCCAGGTATGTCCCGTCAGGTTGGCCCGTAATTTCGGTCGCCATCTCTGCGAGCGGAGCCTCTACTTCCTCGGTATCGAGGAGGGCACCGTCATTGTCCTCATCATCTAAAAAGGCAAAACCGGCCCAGGCTACGAGGCCTAGGAGGAGTAACCCGAGAAGGATGGGAATAAAATTGGTCTTTTTTTCTTCGATTCTAATATTTGCCATAATTGTGGTCTTTTAATGTTGGTTAATGAATGGAAAGCCAAATACTGGATTCCAATAGTTATTACTTGCAGTTACGTGCTGGGGTTGGATTCAGCTCGGGGCCCGCCTAATTATATAGCCGGGCCCCAATGCTAAATTCGATGCTGAGTCATAGGATTAACCTAATCACCTCAGCTTTTACTTAGTGGCATTGTACTCTTTGACAATCTCACCTGCCGTTTCAACTACGTCTACCTCCGTTTCGCGGATGGTTTCGTTAATTGTCTCGGTCCGGGTAGTTACCTCCTTACCTACGGCGATCTCCTCGACGACGCGGGCCTCTTTGGCGACCACGGCTTCCTCTGCCGTTTCGGTCATCGTAATGGTGCCGGTGGCATCAGCGAAATCTGCTGCTGTTGCGACTCTATTCACAGGAGTGCGGGTTACGTACACATTTTCGGCACGCAGGCGCAGTTCTTCAACCACTGGCTTCTCGATGATCCGTGAACGGACGGTAGTGGCACCGGTCTGTACTTCACGCTTACCGACGGCGATGTTCTCCTGGATGACCTTAATGGTATCATCGTTGAGGTCTTTGCCCTCGTAGCCGGCGTAGGCAGTGCGGCGTTCGTCGAAGTCAATGGCTCCATACTGGTCGAGGATTGCGGCGGCTTTCTTGGCGTCCTCCATGGTGTCCGTATATACAGTCACTACGGTACCGCGGCGAGCAACTTCTGCGTATCCTTTAGCGGTTTCCTCGTCAGTGTCGAAAAGGTTACCGAAGAAAGCGTAGACGCTGTCAGTAGCGCTGGCGTAGCGGTCGTCGTAACGGCCGCTTTCCCCGAAAGTTTGGGTATCAACGTTGGTGAAGGTGGCGGTTTGAAGGGCGGTTTGCGCTTCTTTGGCTTGGGCGGCGGTGTCAAATACACCAATAACGGTCTGATTCATAATGCTTGAATTATTTGGTTAAAAAAATTGATAGTTTACGACTCATTTTACCGAGACCGTAATGAAATATTCTTCGCCTCCAATCGTGAGATTGGGGTATTAATTATAATATCTACTGGTGAGTTAGACTGGCTTTCGTTCTACCGTTACCTGGTCCTCCCGCAGCTCAACGGATACCGATTCAGTAGTTGAAATTTCTTCTTCAATAAGATGAATTTCTTCTACTAAAACGAGGCGTTTGACGATCACTTCTTCCTCCCGCACAACGGGAATGATGAGGCGATTACCTTCTCTCCTCGTAGAAGGCGCTTCCTGAATAATTATATTCCTAGGAATCCGTTCCTCCCGGTACTGAATGGATTTGCTCGTCAAGGGCACTTCGACTTCCCGGTAGTTGATTTTCCGGTCCACCGTCACGGTGCCTGTTTTAACAACTACGCTACCGACTTTCAACTCCTCTTTAATTACGGGAACAATTTGTTCACCTAAATTAAATTGTTGTTTGTCAGTCATTATGCGTTGCTTCGTCCAATAGTCTAAGCGCAAGCTGGCTGCGATTTGTTCGCATTTAGGTTGCATTAACTAATAGACTTTCAGCCAACAAGGTAGACACGCATAATGGTGATTGTTAGCTTATTCGACGTAAGTGAGATTTGAGTAACGGTGAACGCTGGCAAATACCATCCTTTCTATCTCACGCTCCGCGGAGAAAATAATTTAGGTATATCCGCGCAAACTATCGCGTGCACCAGCGTGCTGCATTTAGAACCGGCACCATAAAAAAACGCAGCGCCCGGGAAGATCTCCCAAACACTGCGTTCATTCCGTGAAGAGCGATCGTCAATCCGCCCTAAAAACTGTGGTGTAGACTTAATTGCGTCTGCCCTTTCTGCCAGTTGACAGTGGTTTGCTGCATCCAACCCGCCTGCACTCTCAGGTTATCCCTCAGGCCGTAACCGAGGCCGAGGTAGGTACGGTTACGGTCGAAGTACTGGACCGTCCGGCCGTCGCCAATATTGGTCTGCCCGTTGATAAAGAGTTCATTGTACAGGGCGACGTAGACGGTTTTCCTAGCAAATTCATCCGCGTTCAGTAGGATGTTTACGAACAGGTTGTAACGGTAGCGCGTCCGAAAATCCTGGTCATCTACGAAACGTTGCTCGTAACGGAAACGGTGCGTTAATCGGATGCGGTTACTTAGACGATGTGGCAACAGGGCCTCCTGGTAAATCCGGCTCTCGCCCGTCGTTGCATCCCCGTCGCCGAATTCGCCGGTAGTGATGTTGGCGTATCCCAGGGTCAGTAAAACGTTGGCATTCTCTGGCCGGTACGTGAGGCCACCCCGCAAAAGGAGTTGTTCAAGGTCGCCGCCGGCGTCCCAGGCGCGGTACTGCAAATCACCCTGGAGGCCGAAGCGGCTTTCCTCGCTGAATGATTTATTGAAAAAGTACATGTACCAACTGCCGAGTTGGTCTTCGTCCGGCCCACTCTGCGCTAGGGTAGCGTGGCTACTCAGGGCGCAGAGCAGGAGAAGGACGGCGGTGCGGAAATGAAGCATATTCATACTTGGTGGATAGCCGCTTACTTACCGCCCGCGTTGTTACGAAGGTTGGGATCGACGAAGCCGGGCAAACTCGTGATGGTTTCCTCGATGAACTCGATCTCACCAGTAGTAAGGTGGTAGACAGCCCCGACGATGAGGACCTCACCCGCCTCAAAACGATTGGCGAAGACGGGCTCGAGGGCACGCAGCTCCTCCACCTGCTCGACGACGTTACGGAAAACGGCCGTATTCAACTGCTCTTCTTCCGTACCGCCCTTTTTCTTAGCGTAAAGGCTGGCCGGCTTGATGGCGTTGATGAGCGTCACGACGTGGCCGGGCGGGTTCGGCGGTAGTTTCATGGCCGCGCCGACGGCTCCACAGGATTCGTGGCCCAGCACGACGATCAGGCGGGTGTCGAGCACCTCAGTGGCATATTCGATCGTACCGTAGCTGGCTTCCGCCATAACCTGGCCGGCCGTGCGGGTGATGAAGAGGTCTCCGACACCCTGGTCGAAAATGATCTCGTTCGGTACCCGGCTATCGGCACAGCCAATGATGGTAGCGAAGGGCTTCTGACCGAGTTCGTTGTTCTTCAGGTCGGCATCCGTCTGCCGGGGTTTGATGGACTTGTTCTCGGCGAAGCGGCGGTTGCCGTAGATCAGTTTTCTCAACGCGTAGTAGGGGTCGAGATTGGCACTGTCGCGGTCGGCGAAGTACTGGCCGTCTTCCAAACCGAGGAGTTCGGAAACTTTGGCGGACTGCTGTGCGGCAAGGGTAATCGTTCCGAAACACAGCAGGGAGAAAAGCGCGAAGCGCAAGAGTATGGGGGTCATAAGGAACTTGTTTTAGTCCGTGATTGAATGTGCCAGTAGTACCTGATTTTCTTATTGTATGTGCGGTTCGGAAGATCGGTATGACGCAAATCTGACCATAGATGTTTCCACATCGGTTGTCGTGGCAACAATCTTGAAAATGTTCTTCGCTGCGTCCTAATAATTGCCTAACGTGAGCCACAATCCTGCTAGTGAGCCCTCGGCAGTTGAAGTTGTTGGACGCATCCAATAAACTGGTTGCCAGCCATTGTTCACCATTAATGCGCTGCCGCGGGTGCCGTAGTTAAGGATAAATGAGCCGGGTGACTTACGGGGTATTGAAATGCGCCTCCGTATCTTCGGTACCTATGTCTGTAAGCCCCAAGAAATTCATCACCATCCACGGCCACTTCTACCAGCCCCCGCGCGAGAACGCCTGGTTGGAAACCATTGAAGTCCAGGAATCCGCAGCGCCCTACCACGATTGGAACGAGCGGATCAACGAGGAATGTTACGCCCCCAACGCCACGGCACGCGTACTGACGGACAACCAACTTATCGGGGAGATTCGCAACAACTACGCGGGCATTTCCTGGAACCTCGGCCCCACCCTCCTATCCTGGCTGGCCGAACACGATGCCGCTACCTACCAGCGGGTGATCGCTGCGGATAAAGAAAGCCAGTCCCGCTTCGGTGGCCACGGCAACGCCATCGCCCAGTCCTACAACCACATCATCATGCCCCTGGCCAACGCCCGGGATAAGCAGACGCAGATTCGCTGGGGCATCGCCGACTTCCAGCACCGGTTCGGGCGCCTCCCCGAAGCGATGTGGCTCTCCGAAACGGCGGCCGATACGGATACCCTCGAAGCTCTCGTGGACAACGGCATCCACTTCACCATCCTCGCGCCGCGGCAGTGTAAGAGTGTCAAGCACGAGAATGAGGAGCACTGGCACGATGTCCACGGCGGCGTGGATAGCCGGCGGGCCTACCGCTGCCCGCTGCCCTCAGGCCGGTCGATCAATATCTTCTTCTACGATGGCGACGTCAGCAAGGGCGTCGCTTTCGAAGGCTTATTAGAAGACGGCAAACGGCTGGCTAATCGCCTCATGAATACGCTCGATGCCAACGACGAAATTCAGATCGCCCAGATTGCTACCGACGGGGAAAGCTACGGCCACCACCACGCGAAAGGAGAGATGGCCCTGGCTGCCTGCCTCGCCCACGTGGAGGAGAACCCCGACTTCCAACTGACCAACTACGGCCACTTCCTGGAACTGCACCCGCCGACCTGGGAAGCGCAGATTTACGATAATTCTTCCTGGTCCTGCGTCCACGGCGTGGAAAGGTGGCGGAGCGACTGTGGCTGCTCCACAGGCGGCGGCCCCGGTTGGCACCAACGCTGGCGGCAACCACTACGGGAATCCCTTGACTTCGTGCGCGAAAAACTCATCAAGGTATTCGAGAAGGAAGGTGGCAAATACTTCACCGACGTCTGGGTCGCCCGCGACGCTTACATCGCACTGGTCCTGAACCGGGACGAAGCTGCAGCGGAAGCCTTTCTCACCAAACACGGCAAAAAGAAAGAGACCAGCCGCGAAGACCGCGTCACCATGCTCCGCCTGCTGGAGATGCAACGCCACGCGATGCTCATGTACACCAGTTGCGCCTGGTTCTTCAATGAGGTAACGGGCATTGAAACCCTGCAGGTACTCCAATACGCTAACCGCGCACTGCACCTTTGCCTGGTGATTACTGGCGACGACTACCACCCCGAGTTCGCCGCTTTATTGGATAATATCCCTTCCAACGTGCGGGAAAACGCCGGCGTCGCTTACCGGGAGGCCATTGTACCCGCCCGCGTCGGTCTTCACCGCGTGGGGATGCACTTCGCAGCGAGTAGCCTATTCGAAGAGGACATGGACAACCTGGAGCTCTTCAACTACCGCTCTGAAACCCACTTCCTGCGGCGGGCCCGCGCCGGCTCCTACAACCTAGCGCTGGGGCGGATGACCATCACCAGCCGCATCACCCAGAGTTCGACGACCTTCACCTTTGCCGTCCTCTATCTCGGCCAACAGACGATGATTGGTAGTTTGCGGGACGATATTAAGGAGGCCGACTTCATGGCCATTGCGCCGGTCATGGAACGGGAGTTCCGGGTCGGCCACGTCGGTGAGGTCATTACCATGATGAGCGCCAATTTTGGTTCCGAGACCTTCTCCATTTGGAACCTCTTCAAGGATGAGAAGCAGCGCATCCTGATGATGATGACCGATAAGACCATGCGCCTGGCGGCCAAGAACTTCAACGACATCTACTACGACAATTATCAGTTGATGGGCACCCTCCGGGCCAACAATATGCCCCTGCCGGACGCCTACAAAGCCGCCATCCGCTACACCCTCCACCGCCGCCTCGCCGAAACTTTGCGCGACGAAGACCCCATCGACCAGGAAAGAATGGGCCGAATCGTCGCCGACTTCAGCCACTGGCAACACGAATGGCGCGAGGATGCACTAAAGCTCCAAAAGGCCGCCGAAGAAAAAACAAAACTTCTCGTCACCGAAGCCTTCGCCGACCCAGCCCAGTGGAGTGATCTCGTCTTCCTCCTCACCTCGCTGAGCCAGCTGCAATTGAACCCCAATTACTACCGGGCGCAGACGCTGTTCGTGGAGGGGTGGTCGTCAGATTATGCTGCTTCTCTTTCTGAGGCGCACCGGGAAGCGGGGTTGGCGGTGGCGGAGGCGTTGGAGTTGGTGGTGTGAGACGCGCTCTCCTGACAATTCCCGGACGCCAACCCTACAACCGAAAAACCCTGCCTGAGTAAAGCAACTCATCGTCCTCGGACAACAGTTCATAGTGAAACCACCGAGGTTGATAGTCCGCTACGTCGATGCTGATGCCATTCACGCCCGCTTTGGTATTGGCTTGCGCCAGGTCGAGGAAGTTCATCTCTTCGTCGTACAGTTCGATGGTGACCGCCGCCGCCTCCGTGCTGCTGAACGTCAGAAATAGTTCCTCTCCGGTCATGCCCAGGTCAGCCTTTAGATCCGTGATGGTACTGCCCTTGGCAATTTTTTCGCATTCGTGGCAGGTGGGGTGAAAGTTGATTTGTTCCCCCGAACGTCGGTATTCGATCGGTTCGGGTAAAGTATAGGGCGGGGGCACCTTAGGGCTGAATTTTCCGCTTTCCAATTTGAATTTTATCGGTAGGCTCCACTGTACCCGCACTGCTTCCCCGTCCATAAGCCCGGGCGTCCACCGGTGACCATCCGCCATCATTTGGCGGCCGATACGTAGCATTTCGTGTTCAAATTGGCCACCGGGGTTGCGGGTTACTTTAAAGGAACTAAGGCAACCGTCTTTTTCTACGATAAATGACAGGATAGCCATTCCTTGAAAACCGCCGTCTCTAGCCGCTTTTGGATAGGCTAAATCCTGATAGGTGTATTTCAATAAGGCTTTATCGGCAATCTTTTTTCGCTCAAAATAGGGGAGGTCATTTTCCTCTTCGGAAACGGGGAAGGTCGGCATTTCCGTTACGACTTTAAACACTTCGCCCAGCGTATCCACTTGGCAATTACAGCTCAGCATTTCGCTACTCTGTCCGAGGAGGGGTGCCCAACAGGTATTGAGAATAAATAGGAAGATTAGGGGTAGGGTGCTTTTCAAGGGGTTTGTTTTAATCGTTCGTAAGGTACGCCGGCTTAGATGGTTGTATAGTTCTTGGCGGTAAGTCCTTTGTTTCCCCCATTTTATGGCACCCGCGGCAGCGCCTTTATTAGTCTATAGTCTGTAGTCTATAGTCGTGGCGGCCACTCCACACTGTAGACTGTAGACTACAGACTATAGACTACATTCTCCCGCCAAAAAGTCACCCCCACCCCCCTGGAATACCCTTTGCCCATTCACCAGCCCAAACCAAAACATGACAACTATGCAGACAGGAAATATCTCGGTCCAAACCGAAAACATCTTTCCCATCATCAAGAAGTTCCTCTACTCCGATCAGGAGATCTTTCTGCGGGAACTCGTCTCGAACGCCGTGGATGCCTCTTCGAAGCTGAAGACCCTCAACCGGAAGGGTGAATTCAGCGGCGATATTGGCGAGGACACGATCGACATCATCATCGATAAGGAAGCAGGTACGCTGACGATCCGCGACCGTGGTATCGGCATGACCAAGGAAGAAGTGGAGAAATACCTGAACCAGGTGGCCCTCTCTTCCGCCCAGGACTTCGTGGATAAGTACCAGGACGACGCTAGCATCATTGGCCACTTCGGTCTCGGTTTCTACTCCGCTTACATGGTCGCCGACAAGGTGGAAGTGCAAACGCTGAGCTGGAAAGACGGCGCCGAACCCGTGCGCTGGATCTGTGAAGGTGACCCGACCTACCAAATCGGTGAGGGCGACCGCGACTTCCGCGGCACGGACGTGATCCTGCACATTTCCGAGGACAGCAAGCAGTACCTCGAGGAAGACGAAATTGAAGGCCTGCTGAACAAGTACGCCCGCTTCCTCCCCATCCCGATCCGTTTCGGTACCCGGACGGAAACGACCTACGAAGAATCCGACGTGGCCGTCCTCGAAGGCGAGGAGAAGCCCGAGCCCGTCAAGGTGGAGACCGAGGTGGACAACATCGTCAACAACACCCACCCTCTCTGGAAAAAGAACCCATCGGACCTGACGGACGAAGACTATAAGGACTTCTACCGCGAGCTCTACCCCGCGAGCCAGCCACCGATGTTCTGGATCCACCTCAATATCGACTTCCCCTTCAACCTGACGGGCGTGCTATACTTCCCCAAACTGGCGGGCGGTATGGAACTGCAGCGGAACAAGATCCAACTCTACTCCAACCAGGTTTATGTGACTGACGACGTGAAGGAGATCGTACCCGAGTTCCTCACCCTGCTCCACGGCGTGATCGATAGCCCGGACATCCCCCTCAACGTCAGCCGCTCCTACCTGCAGGCGGACACGAACGTGAAGAAGATCACCGGCTACATCACCAAAAAGGTAGCGGAGAAGCTGAACGACCTCTACAAATCTGACCGCGAAGACTACGAAGCGAAGTGGGCCGACCTCGGCGTATTCGTAAAGTACGGTATGATCTCCGAGGACAAGTTCTACGACAAGGCGAAGAAGTTCGTCCTGCTGGAAAACACCGACGGTAAGAAGTTCACGCTGAAGGAATACCGCGAGCGCATCACGGAAAACCAGACCGACAAGCACGACCGCACGGTGGCCATCTACACCGCCGATAAGGAAAAGCAGCACACCCTGATCTCCGGCGCAACGGACCGTGGCTACGACGTCCTCGTCCTGGAACACGCCATCGACGCGCCCTTCATCCAGTCCCTGGAGCAAAAGGAAGACAAGATCACCTTCGTACGGGTCGACAGCGCCACGCCCGACCAACTCGTACAGAAAGACGAGGAGAAGGAAAACCTACTGAGCGAGAACGAGACGACGACCGTCAACGACCTCTTCAGCGGCATCGTCGGCGAGAAAGGCTCCGTAGAAGTGAAGCCGCTCGACACGACGGACGCGCCGGTACAGATCGTTCGCCCCGAGTTCATGCGCCGCATGAAGGAGATGCAGATGCTGCAGGGCATGGACGCTTCGATGTTCCCCGACATGTACAACGTGATCATCAACGCCAACAACCCCGTCGTGAAGGAGAATATCCTTTCCGTTGAAGACGAAGGCGCCCGCGCGGAAAACGCCACCCACCTCTACCAACTCGCCCTCCTCAGCCAGCAGATGCTGACGGGTAAAGAGCTGACGGAGTTTGTGGCACGGAGCGTAAAAATGATGAAGTAGTTCCTCGCTTCTTCTTGCAGCCACCCAGCTGACTGCGACTGATGGAACGGCCATCCTCTTTGGAGGGTGGCCGTTTTTTGTATTGGGGTTGCTTCAATTCGCAGATGTCGCGTATCCCTCACCCCAAAACCTTCACACTCTCTTAACTTAAAAAAAAAAGCAAACCAGCCCAAAAGTTGTGACCATCCAAATTTCCCACGTCCTAAAGGCAGTTAAACGATAAAAAAGAACCTTCCCGATCAACCCCAATCCAAGTCTTCTAGTGCAAACAAAATAAATACCGGACAACAACTCCATTTTCTCTTTTCGTCCAGAAATAACGCCGAGGAGAAATACCGGCCCAGTGATTAAGTAATGTGTGTGTATAAGTGAAATTTTCTGCCACGAGTGCTTTTCAGCGCTCGTGGCCTTTTTTATTACTGTCGATCCCGGAAGGACCACGCAGTAGACGCGAAGCGCATCACCAAGATAGCCCGGACCACGAAGTAGCTGCGTAGCAAATCAGATTTGTCCGAAGGACAAAGCAGATCCCGGCGACGTGATGCCACGAGTGCCACGATTTTAGCTACCTTCAAATCCATGAGATACCTCCTCCCCCTCCTCTTCCTCCTAGCCTGCAACACCCCCGACCAACCGGGCACCAACGACGCACTCACCGAAACCACCACCACAACCGCTCCCATGATGGCTGAAACCCCGGATTCCCTCTTGCGCCACGCCGTTCTTTTCTCGTTCAAAGAAAGTGCTTACCCCGCCGGCGCTAAAGCAGTAGAGGATGCCTTTCGGGAGTTGCCCAATAAGATTCCGGAGATTCATGATTTCGAATGGGGCACCAACAACAGCCCCGAAGGCTTGGACCAGGGCTATACCCACCTCTTTTTCGTCACCTTCAAATCGGAAGAGGACCGCGCGGCCTACCTCCCCCACCCCGATCACTTGGCATTTGTGGAGGCGCTTAAGCCTCACTTGGACCAAGTCCTGGTGCTCGATTACTGGACGCAGCGGTAGGGAACTTCAGGCTACCCACCTTTCGCACGCAACAATGCGGCCACTTTTGGGGTATCATGGGCCAACTCATTCCCCACAATGGCCACTCCCCTCCACACGGCGTTACTCTCCGCCCGCCCCTACCCTGTCTACCGGCAATTTCTGACGGACCTGCTCGAAAAAGAAGGCCGCACTACGGGCGATAACCAGTCCGAACTCTACGTCAGCATCGCCAAACTGAACCAGGCAAGGATGGGCCGGCTCGACCGCAAGAACCGCCTTACCGATGAGTTTCGGGAGTTGCTTACTGGTCTCACCAAAAATTACACCATTCTCGTCCTCACCGAAGGTTGGTGTGGGGATGCGGCGCAGATCGTCCCGGTCCTGAACTGGATGGCGGAGGCCAGCCCACGCGTCCAGCTCTTCTGCGCCCTCCGCGACGCTAACCTGCCGTTGATGGATCAGTTCCTGACCAACGGCGGCCGCTCCATCCCCAAGGTTTTCTTCCTGGAGGCCGGCACCGAAAACATCCTCGCTACCTGGGGGCCGCGGCCGCTCATCGCCCAGACGATCTCGATGGCTTACAAACGCAAGCCCGAACCGAAGGAGAGTTACGAAGTCCACCACGCGGAATTACACAAATGGTACGCGCGGGATAAAACCCTTTCCACCCAGGCGGAATTACAATCCATACTCACTTGGCTGGAAAGTAGTGGCCAGTAATGTTTACCACGGCCCCAAACCGCATCCCATGAAAAAACACAAGATCGTCGTCGCCATCGGCGGAAGTTCCGGTAGCCTCTACGCCAAATTATTGCTGGACCGACTGGCCGGACTATCCGACCAGTGGGAGGCCGTCGGCGTCGTCATGACGGATAATGGGCGTTACAACTGGGAGCTGGAGTTGGGGGAGTTTTCCGAGGCGCTTTACCCCGACTTTACCTTTTACCAGAAGATGGATTTCATGGCCCCCTTCGCCTCCGGTTCGGCGAAGTACGGCACGATGATCGTCTGCCCCTGTTCCATGGGTTTGCTGGCCCGCATCGCTACCGGCGTCAGCGCGGACCTCATCACGCGGGCAGCGGACGTCGTGATGAAGGAGCGCCGCCGCCTCATTATTGTTCCCCGGGAGACGCCCCTTAGTTTGATACACCTCCGCAACATGGTGGCCATCACCGAAAGTGGCGGGATAATTTGCCCCGCCATCCCTAGCTTCTACGGCAGCGCCGCTACGCCGAATGAATTAGGCCTGACCGTCGTCGACCGCGTCCTCGACCTAGCCGGATTTGAACTAGACACCTTCCGTTGGGGAGAATAAAATAGATATAACTGACTAATTAATTTGATATGGCCAAAGTATTCCAATTAAATACCTGCACCACCTGTCAGCGCATTCTCGGCGAATACGGCGAGCGCCCCGACATGGAAGTGATCAACATCAAGGACCGCCCGGTCACCGAAGCCGAACTGGACCACATGCGCGACCTTGCGGGTAGCTACGAAGTCCTCTTCAGCCGCCGCGCCATGAAGTACCGCAGCCTGGGCCTCGCCGATAAAGTACTGGCCGAGGAAGACTACAAACGCCTGATTCTCGAAGAATACACCTTCCTGAAACGCCCCGTCACCATCATCGGCGACCAGATTTTTATCGGTAATTCCAAAAAGCAGGTAGCCGCCGCGATTGCCGCTATGAATGAGGAATAATAAAGACGCTCTCAAACAGATTATTTAGGGCGCTGCCGCAGGTGCCAAGAAATTGGAAAAATGAGGACCGCAATTTGACAACGGACCCACCCAGTAACGAAGGACGACGCCCTACCTTGCGGACCAACCCAAGTAAGGACCATGGCCCCCAACAAACAGGAAATAACCGACTACTTCCGTACCCTCCAGGACAACATCTGTACCGCCCTCAGCGCCGCCGATGGTAACGATTTTGTGGAGGACAGCTGGGAACGCCCCGGCGGTGGCGGCGGCCGGGCCCGCGTCCTGAATGGTCACCACATCCAGAAGGGAGGCGTGAACTGGAGCGCCGTCCACGGTAACCTCCCCCCCGCCGCGGCGCAGAGCCTGAAAATTGGGACGGAGGAAACCAACTTTTACGCCACGGGCGTGAGCATCGTGCTCCATCCCCGTAACCCCCACGTGCCGATCATCCATATGAACGTCCGCTACTTTGAGCTGGACGGTGGCCGCTTCTGGTTCGGTGGTGGGATTGATCTGACGCCCCACTACGTCGTACCCGAGCAAGCCGCCTACTTCCACCAGCAGCTCAAGGACACCTGCGACCGTTTTGACGGCGCCTACTACGACCGTTTCAAGACCTGGGCGGACGATTACTTCTACATCCCCCACCGCCAGGAGACCCGCGGCGTGGGCGGTATTTTCTTCGACCGCCTCGAGCCAGTCACCGAAGGCAAATCGAAACGCGAACTGTTCGATTTCACTGCGGCCGTCGGGGAAACCTTCGTCCCTACCTACCTCCACCTTCTGGGTCTGAACCAGGATAAGCCCGTCACCGAGGACGAACTTCGCTGGCAGGAACTCCGCCGCGGCCGCTACGTGGAATTCAATTTGGTCTGGGACCGGGGCACCAAATTCGGCCTCACCACCAATGGCCGCACCGAATCCATCCTGATGAGCCTTCCCCCACTCGCCGGTTGGACCTACGATTACCAACCCACCCCCGAAAGCCGGGAAGCCTTCACGTTGGCCAACCTGAAAAAGGGCGTGGACTGGCTGGCGGGATAATTCCTGCGGTCGGGCTCGGACACGGCACGTGCAAATTGCGCCAAGCGTATATCTTTACCCTCAATGCGTGAGCACCTCAATTCCTTTTACGACCACCTGCGCTATTTCTACCTGGGCAACCGCTTCTTCTACGCGGTAGCCGGAGTGATCTTGCTATCCGTAATTGGTTTTTCCGCAAACTGGGTTTTCTACCTGGCCGTGCTGGGCCTTGTCGCATTGGTGATTGCCACGCTATACGATGTCTACTTACTCTACCGGGCGGCCAGCGGTATCTCCGCTACCCGACGGACACCCAAGGTCCTTTCCCTGAGCGATGAGATGGCCATCCGCGTAAAGGTGCGCAACGATGGGGCCGCCCCCGTCGCCGCCACGCTGGTGGATGAACTCCCCGCCCAACTACAAATCCGCGATCATCGAATTGCCTTTACCCTCGATCCGGACCAGGAGAAAGAACTGACCTACCCCGTCCGCCCCATGTCGCGGGGTGAATACGCCTTTGGCAACATCAATATCTTCCTGACGAGCAATCTGGGTTTGGGCGAACGACGCGTGGAGGTACCCGCTGAGGAAGTCGTCCCCGTCTACCCCAGTATTCTGCAAATGCGGCAGTTTGCTCTGAAGGCGAAAACGACAATCCCCGCCCCCGGCATGCGGAGGATGCGCCGCCTGGCCAAGAGCTACGAATTTGACCAGATCAAGGACTACGTGCTGGGTGATGACTTCCGCAGCATCAACTGGAAGGCCACCGGCCGCCACCAAAAACTGATGGTCAATCAGTACGAAGACGAACGCGCCCAGCGGGTATTCTGCGTAATCGATAAAGGCCGGACCATGCTGATGCCCTTTGACGGGCTGAGTTTAATGGATTACTCCATCAACGCCACGCTGGCCCTCAGTAATGTTATCATTAATCGTCAGGACCGGGCTGGCCTCCTCACCTTCTCCGACAAGATCGGGAACGTCCTCCCCGCCGACAGCAAACCAGACCACATCCGGCGGCTGCTCGACGTACTGTACCGGCAGCAGGAAAGGCAGAAAGAATCCAATTACGACCTGCTTTACTATGCCAGCCGGCGTTTGCTGGGAGGACGGAGTCTCCTGATCTTATTCACCAATTTTGAGAGCAATTACGCACTGGATCGGGTGTTACCGGGCTTGCGAAAGATCACCAAGGCCCACCAGTTGGTCGTGATCATGTTTGAAAATACGGAGGTCGCCGACAAACTGGAGGGGCGCGTAGAAACCGTTGAGGAGCTGTACCAACAGTCCACCGCCCGCCACTTCATTCAGCAAAAGCAACTCATGGCTGCCCGGCTACGGCAGAACGGAGTTAAAGTGATCCTCACCCGCCCGGAAAACCTGACTGGCGACGTCATTAATAAGTACTTGGAACTGAAGGCTCGGGGAGTAATCTAGGTGGCCCAAAGCCCAACCTTCGTTCAGTGAAGGCCCGGAAAAAAGGCATCTTCCAAGTGCTCCAGATCGTACTGCCCGTTTGGGTGCAGGACGATGGAGATTACGTCGAAGCGAAAGGCGCCCTCGTGGTTGGCGGTGTACATGAAGTGAGCAGCAGCCTTAGCGAGAAGCTTTTTCTTGGCATCGGTAAAGGCAACTGTTGGGTGCCCGTGGCCCAATCCCCGCCGGGTTTTTACCTCGATGAAGTAATAGGTTTCATCCTTTAAAGCGATCAGGTCGATCTCCGCCCGCCGGTAGCGATAGCTGCTTTCCACGATGGTGAAGCCGCGTTGGTGCAGGTACCCCTCCGCGATCGCCTCCCCTAGCTGGCCCGTCTGCTGGCTGTCTTTCACGGTTGAAAGGTAAGGGTTGCACCATCAGATGCCATTTGCGCGAGAAAACACCAGCCCGGCATCCGTCGTTACGTTGGCAAGCTAAAAGGACGTTAATTTTAGCCCCCGAGCCAACGTGTGCTTCGTTGCTGGCGTCCTCCGCTACGCAAGGCGACGGCTGCTTCGAGGCGCCCAGTTTTACTTTACCAAACTCCAAGCAAAGGTTATGAATAAGTCCCTTCTCTTTCTTCTTCTCCTGATATTCAGTTGTTCCACCACCGCCTTCGCCCAAACTTCGGAGGAAGAAGCACAGGACGATCTTGACTACTATAACAACTCCACCACTAGCGACTACAGTGGAGATCGTAGTGGTAAACTGTGGTACGGTACGGGGGCAATCCTGGGCTTCAATTCCAATACCGTTCAGAGCAACTTCGTGTTGGGGCTTACCCCGATCGTCGGGTACAAACTCAATAATTGGTTAAGCGTTGGCCCTCGCGCTGGCATCACTTACAATCGGATCCGTTTTGCCAGCTTCAACAGCGCGCCGGATGAAAAGTACAGTTTCATTGAGTGGAGTGCAGGTCCCTTTGCTCGTGCTCTTGTCTACCGCGGCATCTTCGTGCACGCAGAATACAGCGTCACCAGCGAAGCAACGGGGATTGACCAGAATACCAATGAAGTAGTGAAGAGTACTCGCTTCACACCCTTCCTTGGTGCAGGACTCCAACAGGGCGGTGGCATTGGCGCGACGGGTTTTGAAGTTCTGATTCTATTCCGTCTCTCTCAGGCGGAATTGATTGGTGACCGCCCATTTGAAATTCGGACGGGGATCAATTACAACTTCTAAGAAACCAGCCAACCTTAGTAGACCTCACCTACTTGGCTAGACCCAAAACCGGGCTATGGAAGTGCGTAATTAGTAATTACTCTCCAATCCCCCCAAGCTCCACTCCTTCGCTGTAAGCCATTTTGATGCCGTTAGCGGACATGGCTGCCTTTACCCGCTCATTCACGGCGAAGGTCGCATCCCAGAAATCGTTCGGCTTCACAAATGGCCGAATGGCAACGATGATATTATGGGTATCATAAGATTCAATCCCCACCTGCGGGATGGGATCGTTCAGGATGATATCTAAATCCTGCAAGCACTCCAGAATAATTGATTTCAGCCGTGGAAATGATTCTTCGTAAGCCATCAGGATAGACAATTCCAACCGGATGTAACCCTGTGTACTAAAGTTCGTCACTACGCCTCCGATGACATTGGCATTGGGCACAATCAGTGTTTTCTCACCGGGCGTCCTCAGGATGGTATTAAATATCTGGATCTCTTCCACCCGGCCAAAATAGCTGTCGGGAATCTGCACCCAGTCTCCAATTCGGTAGGGCCGAAATAATATGATAATGATGCCCGCCGCAAAATTGGACAGGCTTCCCTGCAGAGCAAGACCGATCGCAAAACTAGCAGCCGCCAGCACCGCTACAAAGGAGGCTACGTCGATACCCAGGACTCCCGCAACCGTGAAGAGTAAGAGGATCTTCAGTAAAATCCCCACGACGGAACCAAGGAAAGGCGTCAAATCCTGACCGATGCCCCGCGCCGACATGGCTTTCACGGCAATAGTTACCAATTTATTGATGATCCGTATGCCGACCAACATGATCACGATGGCGGCCAGTACCTTGGGGGCGTACTCCATTGCCATGGTGACCGCCGTATCGAGGTAATTCGTCATTGTTTCCGTCTCCATACCGCAAGATAAAAAGTGGCCGGAAAGAGCACCATTAAACTGGAGTAAGGAAGCTTACTTAGTCTTCCGCTTCTGCTTCTTCGCCGCAGGGAATAGGATATTATTCAAAATTAGCCGATACCCGGGGCTATTGGGGTGCAGGCTGAGGTCCGTCTCCGGGTCATTTACGAAGTGCTGGTAATCCGCCGGGTCGTGACCGGCGTAAAAGCTGAAGAAGCCCTCCCCAAAATTACCGTGCAGGTAGCGTACTTCCTTGGCGGGTTTATTCTCTCCCAGGATCAAGATATCCGATTTGATCGTCCGCTTCTGGAAGGCCGTCGTCTGGCCCATGAACCCTTTAACCGTGCGGAAGTGATTCTGGGTGAGCATCGTCGGTACCGGGTCCCACTTAGCGCTGAAGTCGAACAGCGTGAAGTAATCCTGGTCCTTACTCACCTTGCGCGGGTTGTGGTCGATATCGCTGAACTCGTATTCCAGCGGATTACGTCGCAGCTTAAAATCCTGGAAAGCAAAGGTCTTCGAGAAATCCAACTTGGATTGTGCCGTCGGGTCGATCGGGTCGCCGTCGTACATCTCGGCACAGATGTCGAGACCCTCAGCGGCCAGGGCGATGTCGTAGCTATCCGTCGCCGAACACATGGCAAACATGAAGCCGCCGCCACCGACGAACTCACGGACTTTCTTCACGACGGCCAACTTGCTCTGGCTGACTTTATCGAAACCATTTTCTTTGGCGAGTTTCTCCTGGTAGGCCACCTGCCGGCGGTACCAACCAGCGGTGTGGTAAGCCTTGTAGAAGCGGCCGTGCTGCCCCGTAAAGTCCTCGTGGTGGAGGTGCAGCCAGTCGTACTCGGCCAGGTTATCCTCCAGCACTTCGGTATCGTAAACCGTTTCGTAGGGGATTTCGGCGTAGGTCAGCACGAGCGTTACCGCGTCGTCCCATGGTTGCACTTCGGTGCCTTCCCGGAAGTTGAACTCGGGCGTGTAGACGGCGATCTTCGGCGCCTTCTCCAGTTTCATCGCGTCCATGTTCTTCTCCGGGTTGGCGATCTCAGCGATGATGGCGTTGAACTTCCCGTCCGGAATCACCTCGTACTTCACGCCCCGCGTCAGGCACTCCCGCTCGAAGGCCCGGCTGTGTTGGAAGGCAAAACTGCCGCCCCGGTAGTTCAGTAACCACCAGGCCTCGATCTCATTGGAAAGCACCCAGTAGGCGATACCGTAAGCTTTCAAATGGTCCGTCTGCGATTCGTCCATCGGGATCAAAATCGTAGATGCCCGTGCGGTCACGGAGCTAACGAGTAACAGGAGAATAAAGGATAGTTTGCGTAAAGACATACTCAGTAAAGTTCTGTTAGCCCTAACGTTTTTACCAACCATTTAGGTGTGCTTCTCTTCGGTATTTACTCCACGATCAGGCGTTGGCCAAGACCGGAGGGTTGACCGTTTTCGTCCAGGGGCTGCACAAAATACAGACCAGCCTTTACATCCTGCAGCGACAGTTCGGTTTTCATGCCCCGTGCTTTCGTCCGGACAATCTCCCTGCCAGCAATGTCGTACAAACGGTATCCGTCTGCTTCCCCCTCAAGGGTAACCTGCCCGCGCGCGGGGTTCGGGTAAATAGCAATGGGCGCTGCCGCGGGTGCAGTGTCAGGACCGAATAAAGAGACCAACTCGTCCACCCGGAAGTCCCAAGCGCCACGGCCGTAGGTACCGAAACGGGCGATGCCCTTCTCCGGGACGAACTCCACCGAGTAGTAACGCATCGTGGGGGCGAACTGCCCCGTAAGGTCAAACCACCGCTCTTCACTTTCCAGGTAAACAAACGGGCCGGATTCCGTTGCCGCAAAAAGCATGGTCTCATCTTCGTTCGAAGCTAGACCGTGCACCACCGTGGGCGGCAAGCCTTCGCTGATGGGTTCGAAATTGTCACCTCCATCCTTCGATCGCCAGACCGGTGGATTGCTGTAGCCAGAACCACCTAACCACACCGTTTCGGCCTCCGTCTTGGAAGCGTGGATGGCCTGCCCGTAGAGGTACCATCCTTCGGGGATGAAGTTGAGCGTTCGGTCCCAGGTCTGCCCGCGGTCGTCGGAAGCAAAGAAGTTCCCTTCTTCCGTTGCCACGTAGAAGCGGTCCGGATTGAGCGGTGAGTAGGTCATGGCGGAGAGCTTCCCAGCTGCCGCGTCGATAAAGTCAAAGGGAAGGTCCGTGGCTTCGATCTCGCCGATGGCACGATTCAGTTTCAGTTCCACCAGAAACGATCCGGGGCGCTCGGAATTAGCACTACCACCAGCCAGGTAAGCAACGAGTTGCCCGTCCGTTCGTGGTGCGGACATCAGCGGGTTGATCCAGATAAATTCATCCGGGCTGTTGAGCTCGTAGCGATCAAAACCATTGTAGTACTTTCCGGCATCGTCCCAATCGTAAAACCCATAAACTACTCCCCGAGGATAAACGGTAAACATGGCTTCCCCTTCGTTGGCAAAATCAATGTGTCCAAAGTCACCCCCGAACCACTTGTAGCCGCCCGTGATGCTTTCAGCTCCATTCTCCAGGTCGTTCAGTACCTGGAAACCCTGGTCCTGCGAGCCCGCGAAGATCTCGTCGGGGTTCCGAGGGTTGGTTCGCACGTCGTAATACTGGGCTACATTCAGGCCCCGCTGGGCAATGCTGTACCACAGGCTATCGGTGGGGTTGAGCTGATTCAAACCGCCGTGGTTACTTACCAGCATCTGCTTTTCACCCGTTTCATCTTCCACCTCGAGGAGGCGCATGATGTCAGCGTGGAGGTACTTGACCGGGTCTTCGCGGTTCTGGAACCACTCGTTGGGGAAGTAAAAGGTCTGTCCACCATCGCGGCTCACCCATAGTTCTACTGCGCCCCAGGCTACGAAATCCGGGTCGGAAGGCCGTACGTAGATGGACTGGTAACGCCAGGGCACTTTCTCAAGATCCGGCAGGCGGCTCCACGTTCCACCGTCGTCGTCACTGCGGTGTAGTTCCTGTCCGGACTGCAGGTAAAAGCGCAGGCTATCCACCGTTCCCGGCTCGTTGGTTGCGGTGATGCGCGAGCGTAGGTCCGCATCCACGGGGATATTCGCTAATTCGGTAAAGTCACCGTTCGGTGAGTTCTGGTCCAATTCATAAAGCCCGATGCTAAACGTTAAGTTGGGGCTTGTTCTCCGGGTGGCGTAGAATAGCCGATTAATTCCCACGGGGCTGTACAGGTGGGTGATGGTCTGCACGTAATCTGGTGTCGCTTCCGCCGGGGTATTCATACTCGTGTAGGTCCGCCCTCCATCAGGTGATTGAAAAAGGAGGTACCGTAAGCGATCCACCTGCATAGATGCGTAAGCCATATTTCCCACTACTTGCGGGGAGAAGAAGCGAGTGATTTGCTCGGGCCGCAACGTTTGCCCGTTTAAAGAAACGGTCGCAAATTCCCAGGTAAGGCCATCGTCCTCCGAGTACATCGGCCGGTTGTCTGCGTACGCGATCAGGTTACGCCCGGTTGTCGTCGGCACCAGCCCTAGGTATTCCCGGCTGAAGTAGATATCGTGGTTGACGAGGCTATACTCTTGTTTCGGGTAGTCCATCTCCCAAATCGCACCGCCGGCGGACATGATGAAAAGCCGGTCCGGGTTTTCCGGGTCCTGAATCACGTCGTGGATGCTTCCGGCAATCGTGTTGCTGCCGCGCTCAAACCACTCGCCACTCAGGAGACCGTCGGCGAATGTTTCCACGCTTTTCTTCCGTGGGCCGTTTTTACGCTTGCGGTGGCGGGCCATGGCGTTTTCGGCTTCCAGCTTTTCCCAGTCCGTACCGGGCGCGGCGCGGTGGATCGCCTCCAGCCAAGCCTCGCGGTATTCGTGGTTTTCCTCGCCTTCGCCCATGGGTTCGGCGGGGATGGAAAGTAGGTTGTCCGGTTGGACCTGGGCGCTGTCGCAGGATGCGAGGCAAAGACTAAGAAAAAGGAATAGGGCAAGGTTCTTCATAGTGCAATAGGGTGTGTGTGGAAATACTTGACAGTCAAGGTAATACCTGGGTAAGTTGTACCGCAAAATTTTGTTGCGATACTGATGTTTCAATTAGTGTGAATTCATCTTCGGTCGGCGGGATTACGCACCGCCCGCCCAATTCAACAATTTGTTTTTACTCGAATCACGACCTACTTTTACGTGGTATTCCTTTATGTACGCTGATCCCAAGATGAAAAAGCAAAAAGTAAACCGCAAGTATAATTTCCCCGACGCTGACCTCTATCAGATGTGTATGGACGCCATCCGGCTGGCTAAGCGGGACCTCGCCCACTTCAAGGAATACAACTACGATGGCCGCCGGCTGAAGGGCTTCCACGACCGCTGCGCCAAATTCATCGAAGGCCCCGACGACGATGAATTACTGGGTGACCAGATGATCGTTACCGACAAAAAGTACGAGGCCGCCGACCAGGTCCGCCACGCCGTCCGCTCCGTGATGACCCGCGTGCGAATGAAGTTCAGCAACCGAACGGGACGCTACCGCAAATTCGGCACCGCTAAAATTGGTGACATGACGGACGCCCAACTCCTCTTCTGTGGCCGCCGCGTAATTCGTGTCGCCCGCGCCCAGTGGCCCTTCCTGGAGGAGACCGGCCTCAACGAGGGCCACCTCGAAAAGCTCGCTAACGCCTGCAAACGGTTTGAACAAGCGATGAACATCCAGCAGGATAAGGTCGCGGATCGGGACATCGCCGTCGAATCTCGTATCGACATCGGCAACCTACTTTACGACGAGATGATCAAAGTCTGCGACATAGGAAAGGACATCTGGGCCGAGACCGACCGGGCCAAGTACGATGCTTATTGCATCTACGAGAGCAACAACGAGCAGAAGATCATCGCCAAGTCCAAACAGTCCTGAGTTACATCCTCCTTACCACCGACACGATCTTAGTACTCCTTTGCTGTCCATTCTTCTGCTGGTGGGCCGTTCGCCGAGGGAGCCTGACGCTTGGTGGTGCCCTGGCGGCAGTGGCCATTGCACTGAGCGTGACGTTCAGTATCGGTTCCTTTTACCTCCTTCCCCTCCTTGTATTTTTCGGCTCGAGCACGCTGATTGGAAAATTCCTCCCCTCCCAGCAGGTAGCAGCAGATGATAACCACGGAAAGGCACGAAACGCAATTCAAGTTTTGGCGAATGGCGGGCTGTACGCAATTGTGGCAATACTGTCCTACTTACACGTACTACGCGCTGATAAAGAACTTGGTGATATCATTTTAATGGTCCCGACAACTCCGGATGATGCGTACTATTACGCCCTCTACGTTCTAGCCGCCATCGCCACGGCGGATACCTGGAGCAGCGAAGTTGGCCAGTACTTCAGCCAACCGACCTACGACTTGCTTCGCGGGAAGAAAGTACCGCCTGGCCTCAGTGGTGGGGTAAGTGTATCCGGAAGCGTGGCTGGTTTAGCGGGTTCCTTCCTCATTGCCTTACTAAGCCTGATCGATCCCAGGCTGACTGGAAGCCAAGTACTCATGATCACTTGTGCTGGCTTCCTCGGGATGTTGATTGATAGCTTGCTGGGCGCTTCGCTCCAGTCCACCTATTACGATAGTCAACGCGACTTGCTGCTGGATAGCCAGCTTACGGGATCGACCCTGGCGCGTGGCTACGCCTGGATGACGAATGATCTAGTTAATCTCCTCGCCCTGGCTATCGGTCTTCTTGTGTGGTACTTTTTATTGTATCCCTTCTTCCTCGGTTTCTCCTCTCCTCCCGTCGTCCTGTAAACCTTACGTTCTGGCCGTTGTACTTTGGCGAGCAGTGAGCCACTCATCTAAAGACTGATCCATCAAGCCCTACCCTACTTCCCCCGCCCTCATTTTATTCGTAAAGAACCCGATACCGGGAAAAACGAAAACGCGCCTGGCAGCCAGTGTTGGTGACGACATGGCCCTTAAAATGTACGGCATCCTCACCCGCTGGACGCGTGACCAGGCGGCCGGCCTGGGGGATGCCGTAACCCGCTACGTTTACTATTCCAGCTTTATTCCTGATAACGATGATTGGCCGGAAGTGGATTTCAGCAAACGATTGCAGCAGGGGGATGACTTAGGTAGTAGAATGCAGGCAGCCTTCAGTGAAGTGTTCGCCGCCGGCCACGATGCCATAATAGTCATTGGAAGTGATTGTCCGGGCATCACGACGGCGTACCTAGAGCAAGCTTTTGCTGCGTTAACCTTACATGATGTTGTAGTAGGTCCAGCGTTGGACGGCGGTTATACCCTGCTGGGCACCAGAAAAGAGGACGCCGACCTGTTTAGTGATATTAGTTGGAGCACCAACACGGTGTTACGAGAGACACTAACTAAGGCCACTCAACAACAACTAACCTACGTAGAACAAGAAACGCTTTCTGACGTTGATTATCTTGAAGACTGGCAAAGTTACGGCTGGCCCTTACCCAAGTAAGCTAGTTAAACCGTCAGTTGTTAACATTTTGCGCTCATTTTGGATTGTTTCCTTTTATAACAATTCTTTAGGGCATACATTTGCATTCACAGTTTATACACACTAGTCTTACGCTCTCAAGAAAAACAACCTTATACCACCCATCTCCAAGAATTTTGACAGTGTGTTTTCCGCGTGTCCCGGAGTCTCGATGTTCTATCGACTCCGGGATTTTGCTTTTTAGCGCGATTGGCAGAACAATCATCTCACATTGCCCCTCCAGGCACTTGTGATTGAGGCACTGCTTTAAGGCAAACAAATTTCACTGGATCAAGCCGGTCGCTTCCCAATCTCAACCCGTCCGTTCCGGCTTAGCAGAATGGCGACATTCCGCGTGGTGGGGAATTGAGCGCAGACGATGATCGTCGCCACGGTGATCGGCACACTCAGCAACATGCCTACTATTCCCCACAGCATGGACCACAAGATCAGGGAAAGGACGACCACTAAGGGGCTGATGTTAAGGGTATTGCCCATCAAACGGGGCTCTAAGATATTTCCTACGGCCACCTGAATAGCGGAAACGCCAATCACAATGACCAAAAAAGGCGTCAAGGTATCAAACTGGATGAGCGCCAAGGTCCCCGGCAAAAAGGTGGCCACGACCGATCCCACCGTAGGGATGTAGTTGAAAATGAAGATCAGGAAAGCCCAGAACAAGGCAAAGTCTACCCCCACGGCAACGAATACGATGTAGCTCAATACCGCCGTGATGAGGCTGGTCAAGGTTTTCACCCCCAAGTAGGTTCGCATGGCGGAGTTCACTTGCCTTAGCGTGATGGATAGTCGGTTAGCTTCTGTCAGGTCTAAGCCAAGGGCTGCCATCTTGCGGCCAAACATCCCTTGCTCAAGGAGAAAGAAAAGTACGTAGAGCAGGACAAGTAGTAGCGTCTTTGCGAAATTGGTTAGGCTCGCTAATACCTCAGAACTGTACTCCCACAAGAATTCATTCAACCGCAACTCTTCAATGGTGGGAGGTGTGGCGCTCGGACGTACCATCGCGTAAACGCGTGCAATTTGGGCGTCTACACGCGGTAAGTACTTCCCGCTGTCGTCGACAAATCCCTGTACGGTGGCTACGATGGAGTCCCCAATAAAGTAAAGCGCCAGGCCTATGAATAGTAAGGACATCCCTTGCGCCAGTGCCTCCGGAATTTTACGTCCTAACAGTGGTAGCCGCTCAAACTGCTCACTAAGCGCAATCACGAGGTACCAAACTACCAGCGCCAGAAAAATAGGCACGAGGTAAGATTTGCCCACAACGATCAGGACAAACATCAAACTGATGGTAATCAGCCATGCAGCCACCCTCGTAATCTTCAGGGAGACTGGCTTACGAATAATCGACTTGATATCCGTCTGCTGGCTATCGATCGATACGTTATCAGTACTAATGTTAATATCACCGTTGGCGGATTCCTGGCTTTGCTTCCCCAACTCTCTGTGAGTTGATTCAGCGCCCGAATCTTCGTTCACACGAATGACGACCGACTCTTCGCGTGCCGCTCCCTCGCTGGGGCTTATGTCAGTCGGATCTTTCGCCACGGTATGGGTGTTTGCTAGTTCTCGTAAATTATCAGCCCATCAGAAAAGCTCTCGATAAAACTAAGGCAATTCTTACGGGGCCGGCAAATCAGGTACCCACGGCAGTCGTAGAGGTACTGCCCTTCGGCAGATTCGATCAGGTAAACGTACCGGCCTTCCTTCCAGGGAAAGCGGGTAATGTAGGTGGCACCGACACTTTTGGCGGCGTCCAGCAACCACTGCGCTGGGCGGTCGTACGCTTCACAAACGACCGGCCGGGGTAGTCCGCTGCTCACCCGCAAGAGACGCATACACGTAATTCTGATGACGGCATCTACGTTCTGGCAGGGGCTGCTTTCGAAGGATCTCATGTATTCAAAACCAATGCTGATCCGCGTTCCGGCTTCCAGCGGTTCCCCCCGGGGCTTGATCCCGACGCGCAATAGCGCACCACTATCCGTTTCCAGGAGGATACCGCAACCGTCCAGGCCATCGTAATTTCTTACCTCCACGGCCAGTGAACACTTGTTGCGGGGCCGGGGCATGATGGGTTTCGGCGTTACCGAACGCTGAATGAAAGGCTCGTACCGCGTTGGAGGGATAACCGGCGGCAGGTACGGCCCGGTAGGTGAAGGGTCATCCTCCCTTCCTCTGACTGGCTCCGGATCAGTAGTAGTCGTTGTTCCGGGGTCAGTACCGGTAGTCGTGGACCCACTGTCACCGACGATGACGGGCACCTCCGTATCATCGTAACGGTCATCATCACCGGGGTCGACGACCGGGCGTAGGGACCGGCAGGACGCGATCAGGATGACGAGTAGAAATAGGGGCCAAAGGGATTTCAAAAGCTTGGTATTACTGATGAGTAAGTCAGGTACAGGCAAACGCCCTGAGAGAACACAAATATCGCTGCGCCAAAAATGCTTATTTTTGCACGCCCGAACGGTAAAGATCGGAAGATTTACCCACCTTCGGGCTTAATTAGTGGTCCGCAGCCAGAACGCATTCAGTTTTGCACGGTTACCCCTAGCGATAATCCAATCTAAATCAACCAGAATAACCCTCCAACCAATGAGCGGAACCAAAATCACCATCTCCGGCGGTAAACTCAACGTCCCTAACGACCCCATTATTCCCTTCATTGAGGGAGACGGCATTGGCCCCGATATCTGGGCAGCCGCCAGCCGGGTACTGGAAGCCGCCGTGGAAAAAGCCTACAACGGTGAAAAGTCCATCGTCTGGAAAGAAGTCCTCGCTGGCCAGAAGGCCATGGACCAAACCAATGAGTGGCTACCCCAGGCAACGCTGGATGCCATCGAAGAGCACCTCGTTTCCATCAAAGGTCCCCTTACTACCCCCATTGGTGGTGGTATCCGCTCCCTCAACGTGGCCTTGCGCCAGAAGCTGGATCTCTACGCTTGTGTACGCCCCGTACAGTACTTCGAAGGCGTTCCCAGCCCGGTCAAGCACCCCGAAGACGTAGACATGATCATCTTCCGGGAAAATACGGAGGACATTTACGCCGGCATCGAATTCGCCGAAGGCACCGATGAGAACAAGCAGTTCCTCAGCTGGCTGAAGGAGAACTACCCCGAGCGCTACGCGAAGGTCCGCTTCCCCGACACGGTTGGCATCGGCATTAAGCCCGTATCTCAGGAAGGCACCAACCGCCTCGTGAAGGCTGCCATCCAGTACGCAATCGATAATAATAAGGATAGTGTGACCCTCGTCCATAAGGGTAACATCATGAAGTTTACGGAAGGCTCCTTCCGCGACTGGGGTTACGAAACCGCTGCGCAGGACTTCGACGGCACCGAACTCGACGGTGGCCCCTGGCACACCATCAAGGTGGGTGACCGTACCATCACCATCAAGGACGTTATCGCTGATGCCATGCTGCAGCAGATCATCCTCCGCCCGAAGGAGTACAGTGTGATCGCTACCCTTAACCTCAACGGTGATTACATCTCCGACGCCCTCGCCGCTCAGGTTGGTGGTATCGGTATCGCTCCCGGCGCCAACATTAACTACAGCACCGGAGTCTCCATCTTCGAGGCTACCCACGGTACGGCACCGAAGTACACGGGCCAGGACAAGGTGAACCCATCTTCCGTCATCCTTTCCGGAGAAATGATGTTCCGCTACCTCGGTTGGCCGGAAGCTGCCGACCTCATCATTAAAGGCATCGAAGGATCTATCGCCAAGAAACGCGTTACCTACGATTTCGAACGCCTGATGGACGGCGCTACCCTCCTCAAGTGTAGCGAGTTCGGTGATGAGATCATCGCCAACATGTAAACCAGCTTCGGCTTACAAGAACCGGTATTCGTAGAAGCCTGAGCTGGTTTTTTATCAGAATACCCTACGCTCGGTCCCTCCCCAGGGATCGGGCGTTTTTTATTTGGTGCGATAAAGAATGATGGTGTGATTCCTTACTCGAATTCTACTACCTCTATTCCTTCCATCGATTCCTCAAACCAAATGAGGGGAGCCGGATTTTTGTCCCCCGTACAGGTATCACACTTGAAGAACAGGTAAAAGAACTGGAGTAACGGACCCGTCTTTTCCCGGATGAGGTCGAGACGTTGTTCACTCTCGTTAAACTTGCGGTACAAGAAGCGCAATCGCCAGGCGTAGTAGGCATCATCGTGAAATTCTACTACGTTCAGCAGGTGCTTTTCCTCCTCAGTATCGACGTACCGCTCCAAGAATTGACGGGCGTAGACGGCGTGGTGCTTGGTCCAATCCCGCGGGTTGCCCTTGTGCTCAATGTTCTTAAAGGTGTCGTGGACCCAACTCACGATGCGGAGTCGCTCTCTCGTTTTTGCGTCCACTGGCAAACGGTCGATGTTGGCGTTCACCTCAATGATATGGGCGAGAATCGTCCCTTCCGGGTGGCCGTACCGCGGCACCCCCCAGAGTAAGCCTTTGCAAAAACCTTCATCCTTCAGGAAACTCAGTTCCAGTGGGGTTTCGGGTTGTAGGGCGGCGATGAATTCCTGGCGGGTCACGAAGGGTGGTCTAAATTCAAGTGCAATACTAAGGTAAACGATTGAAATGCAGCGAACGGCTTACCCCCGAGATAATCGGTAGCGCGGGCAACCTTCCTACCAGTAACTACGCCCTCCGTACAACCGATCCGACCGCGTTGCCGTTAGCAAACTCGTATGCGCCACTTCCTCAACTTACTTTCCGCCGCTCTTTTGGGGGGCATTCTGGCTGCGTTGATCGTGTTGTCCGTACTTCCCGGTATCGGGCTTAGTGGAAACCCAGTCCCCGCCCAACTTACCCCGGCACCTGCGGCAGCGCCCTATTCAGCATCGAACCCTCCTGTTTATTTGGCTAGCTACGACGGTGAAGAAAAAGTATTGGACCTGCCCAGCCCTCCCGATCTACGAACCGCCGCCAAGCGAGCGACCCCCAGCACGGTTCACATCACGGCCCGGCCCGAGAACCTATCTCGCAACGCCGTAAAATCGCTATTCAGCGAGCGAGATGAGCGGCAGCCGGCCGACGGAGAAGGCTCCGGTGTGATCTACAGTAGCGATGGATACATCGTGACGAACCAACACGTAGTGCGAGGTGCCGGCGAGATCATCGTCCGTATGACGGACCGCCAAACCTTCCCCGCCCGCCTGGTGGGAGAAGACCCGAAATCGGACCTGGCCGTACTGAAGATCGAAGCCGGGCGCAAACTCCCAACCCTCCTGATTGCGGATAGCGACCTCGCCCAACCGGGAGAATGGGTGCTCGCCGTCGGTAGCCCGCTCGGCCTGGCGAGCACCGTGACCGCCGGCATCGTGAGTGCCAAAAGCCGGAACATCAGCCTTTTGCGCGACCTCGACGCCATCGAAAGCTTCATTCAGACCGATGCGGCCGTGAACCCCGGCAACAGCGGCGGACCACTCGTAACGGCGGACGGAAAACTACTCGGCATCAACACGGCCATTGCAACCCGGAACGGGCGCTTTTCGGGCTACAGTTTCGCGATACCCAGTAATCTCGTGCGGCGGGTTGCGGATGACATTATTGAATTTGGCTCCTACCAACGGGCCTTCCTGGGCGTTGGTATCTCTACGCTGACCGGTGCCGACATTGAACGGCTCCGGCCCGGCCGAACCGAAGGCGTACTCGTGGACGAAGTATTTACGGAAGGCTCCGCTGCCGCCGCGGGCATCCTGGTCAACGATCTGATCGTGCGCATCGGTGACCGTAAGATCAGAGACATCCCCGAACTGACGGAGATCATTGGCCGGGCTAAAGTTGGGGAAACGTTAAAAGTAAGCGTAGTCCGGAACGGAAAACTGCTCGAAGTCATCGTTCCTTTGCTGAGCGGTAAGTAAAACCGCAACCTTGCTCATCTCCCCAGCTGCGAGAGACCGAACCAACCCCTGAACCATGCGCCTGAAGTCGGAACAACTTATCAAAAAATACGGTAGCCGGACGGTCGTAAAGGGCGTCAGCCTACACGTAGACCGGGGGGAGATCGTCGGACTACTCGGCCCAAATGGCGCGGGGAAGACGACCACCTTTTACATGACAGTGGGTTTCATCCAACCTAACGACGGTCGGGTTTACCTGGACGATGCCGACATCACCGAGTTACCCATGTACAAACGGGCCCAGCGCGGGATTGGCTACCTACCCCAGGAACCTTCCGTGTTCCGGAAGCTATCCGTCGAAGATAACATCGCCGCCGTTCTGGAAATGACTGACCTCAGCAAGGCCGAGCAAAAGGATAAACTGGAGTCGCTGATCAGTGAGTTTCGCCTCGAAAAAGTCCGCAAGGGTAATGGCGACACCCTTTCCGGCGGTGAACGCCGCCGGACCGAAATCGCCCGAGCGCTGGCCACGGACCCAAAATTCATCTTGCTGGACGAACCCTTTGCCGGCATCGACCCGATTGCCGTAGAGGACATTCAGTACATCGTAGCCAAACTAAAGACGAAGAACATCGGTATCCTCATCACGGACCACAACGTGCAGGAAACGCTGAGCATCACGGACCGGGCCTACCTCATGTTCGAGGGCAACATCCTCAAAGCCGGCACCGCCGAAGAATTGGCGGCCGACGAGATGGTGCGTAAGGTCTACCTGGGTAAGAACTTCGTCCTCCGCCGAAAGAAGATCGACCTGGACGCGGACTAGTGGTTGTGGCCAGAATGGTCGTGCCCGTCGTGGTCGTGCCCATCGTGGCTGTGGCCGGAGTGGTCTCCCACTAATTCTTTGGCCATGGCGACGGAAGAATTGATGGCCGTCTCGACGTCCGCGATGTCAGCGGATTCTTCGCGGATGTAGGTGATGATGGCGTCGTTATCCATCGTTTCGCGGAGTTCTTCGAGCGGCTTCATGCCCTGCATCCATTCCATCATGCCGTCGTTGGCGTCTTCGAGCTGTTCGTAGGCGGCTTCCAGTAGTTCCTTCTTGTCTTCGGCGAGGCCGTCCATTTCCAGCTGTTCCTTGATGGCGCGCTGGGCGGCGGTGATTTCTCCCATCCGTGGCATGATGCGGTCGTGGGCTTCGTTCATTCCTTCGTAGGCGGCTTCCTGGGCAACTCGGGCGGCTTCCATGGCTTCGAGGCTGGCGTCAGAACTGACTTCTCCGTTGCCACAGGCGGCGAAGAAAGCTATGGCAAAGAGGAGGGTGAGGATTCTCATAGTTCAATAATTTAAGCGTGTAACGTTTGGGGGCGGAGGGTGTTTATCGGCGACGTGAAGCTACCAGGCGATCCGGTAACTGAGGACGGGGATGATGCCTAGTTGAAAGCGGTCATTGGGCCGCTCCAGCAGGGCGTCGTAATAGACGTTGCCTACGTTCTGGATACTGGCCACGTTCTGAACGTCCAGGGCCAAGGTAGTGGTCGTTTTCGCCCGTACCTTAGTTTTGTACAGGCGGAGGTCGGGCCGGAAGTAGGTGCCAGTGCTAAGGATGAAGCCTTCGCTCAGGTTAGTTGGTGCAAAATAGGTAAACTCGTTTTCCGAGGCTTCCACGCGCCCGTAGCGTTCGCCGCCGTGGGCGATGAGTGCCAGGTTCAGACCGTAGGTGCGGTCGCGTTCCTTCTTGTCCATTCCGGCCCATTCACGGCCCAGGGTTAGTTTGCCGATGTAGTCGGCGGCGTAGCGGTCGTCCGCCCAATCACCCTCATCCTGTTGGGTTTGTGCACTTAGCAGGGTGAGGCTTCCGCGGTAGTACCAGCCATCTGATTTGCGGCCACCGCCGACCTCCAGCTCCACCCCAAAGCGACGGGTGTTAGCGGACTCCGTAAAGCTGAGGGTAGAAATGGGTTCCAACAGGTTGTTGGCCGAAACGAGAAATTCCCCGTCCCGCGCGGCTACTTCATCCGGCGTCCGTTGGAAGAAGCCGGTGATCTTAGTTTGTACTGGCCCCACTTTATTGGCGTGGCTGAGTAATAACTGCTGGGTCTGGTACGCTGCCTCGGGCACGATACTCGCTGTCAGTTGCTGAATCAGCAGCGGCGTGACGTACAGCATAGAGTTGATTTCCGCCGCCAGCGTCGTCCGGGAACCATCCCCGAGATAGCTGAAGGAGAGGCGTGGTTCGGTAAAGGATACATCAATTGCGCCGATGGCTTCGTAGATAGAATGGCGCAGGCCCGCGGATAACTCCAGTCGCTCCTTTTGGTATTCTACGCCCAGGTAAGGACTGACGCTCGTTTGGTCCAGGTTCCGAAGATTAGCGAATTGGGAAGTACTGGTCAGGCTATTTAGGACCGTCAGGCCATCAACTTGCTGGAGAAGCACTTCGGTACCCGCCAGGAGGCGCAGCTCATCGTTCAGGGCGTAGTCGTACGTCACTCGGGCGGAGGTATGTCGTTGGTCGTAGATACTTTCCGCAATAAAGAAATCTCCTTCGCGCAAGGATTGCCTGCGTTCTGGGGTGGCCACCGAGTGCGCTACCCCCAACTTAAAGACTGAAGATTTCCCGCGGTAAGCGTAATCCGCCCCAACGATGAAGAGGCCGGAGTTGAAGTCGATATCAAAGAGTTCTTTCTGTTCTTCCAGGTCATTCTCTTCGGGGTCGGGGGCCAAGAACTTATTGCTGCTCTGCCCCAGTATCGAAAATACACTCAGGGAGGATCGTTCTCCGCCGTAGTGCAGGTGGGCGTTGACGTCGGCGAAGCGAATCTCTTCCCCGCCAAAATCGACCCCGGCGTCCCCCAACAGACCGGTAAAACTGTAGCGGCCGTTCACGAGGTAGCTGATTCTCCCAGCCCGGTCAATCGGCCCTTCCGCCGCCAGGTCGAAGCCAATGAATCCGGCCTGTACTTGTTGCCGGTGCTTAATCTTGCTGCCGGGGCGAAGTTGCAGGTCGAAGGTGCCGCCGGTCGCGTTTCCGTATTCCACCGGCAGGCCGCCCGCGTAGAAACCGGAGTTGTCCAGCATTTGGGCGGAGATGGCGTTGACGCCGCCACCGTTCAGGGTGGGGAAATCGTAGAAAGTACCAGCGTTGGCCGTGTGGTTGGGGTTCACGATGGCCAGCCCGTTCAGCCGCCATAGGTTTTTATTAGGAGAGTTCCCCCGCACGCTCAGGTGGTTGGCCTGGTCGTTCGTCTGCACCACGCCGGGTAGTAGGGCCACCAGCCGGGCGGGGTCGTAGAAGGTGCCCGGCAGCCGGTAGACCTCCTCAATCGTAAACCGTTGCGCGAGTGGGCTGACGGCTTTGTATTCGGCCCGCACTTCCGCCCCGGGCAGGTCGTAGCTGCCTCCAAAACTCAGGCTATCCTGCCCCGTAAGGCTACCACTCAGGCAAAATAGGACCAAGGCAAATAATCTCCAGATCATTAATTGTTTTTTAAGGCAGCCGCGAGTAGTCCGGTCTAGGCAACTTCGAGTAAGCCTTGTCCAGGCACCCTCTAAAATCTAATGTCTAAAATCTAACGTCTCAAAATGGGCGCTGCCGCAGGTGCAAGGTAAGGACCACCGTACCCCTCACCACTAGGACGAAGCTCAATCCCCCTCCCCCATCCACAACTTGACGACCGACTGACACGCAGCTACGGGGGCCAGGACGGTACGGATAAAAAAATATTGAAACGCTTGCGTAAGTTTAAATCCCTGTGCTATCTTTGCGGTCCCTTACACGAAGGGCGGTTAGCTCAGTTGGTTTAGAGCACCTCGTTTACACCGAGGGGGTCGGGGGTTCGAGCCCCTCACTGCCCACCAAACAACGCCAGTTTTCGCATCGCGGAAGCTGGCGTTCGTGTTTCTACCCGGCCCATTTGAGTGACTCAGTCTGACGGTATTCAAAGTCGTTGCCAGCTCGCCACCCACGCTTATTCATTGATCCGCAGCGTAGTATCCGCTCCCTCGATCGTGAGAATGGTCGGTTCAGATCCCACGTAGAGTTCCACGTCAAACGTATCCCGCCGCTCAAAAAAGGCCAGGCAACTGATGGCCTGGGTAGAATCCTGGTGCAGCGCCACCGATGTTTGGGTAGGTAAACTCTCGGCCACTTCCCCCGTGGTAAATAGAAAAGCCCGGGCGCTTTCGCTGTCGCAGCCGCTCACCCCGTAGCTGATATCGATACACGTCCCCTCTACCCCGTTGACGGTCAACCTAGTAACCTGCGGCCCGTTGCGCCAATCACCGGAAGGGTCAATGCGCACTTCTGTCCCGCAACTCGGGGGAGGCACGCTGATATCATCGTCATCACAATTACAGCAGGGAACGACGGAGGCGAAGAAGAGTAGAAGGAGGTATTTCATGCTTGGGTGGTTTCAGTGAGTAGACGGTCACAGAGGGACTTGGCGTTGGGGATTTTAGAAGATAGATTTTAGATTTTAGATGGGATACCTGAGGCCTTGGACGTTATCCGTCCCTTAACCGTGGTAGTGATTTCAGAGCCGTTGAGCGTGAAGAAATTTGTACTGTTCGAGCACGCGAAAGATTGGTTAATTGACCACCGAATCACGTAATCAAATAACTCAGGCTTAGCATCAAGGACGATTGGCGAGTTTGCAGATTTTTGCCTTCCACCGGAAAATCGCGTTAAGCCACGGTTACAGGACAAAGCTTTTGCTTCTTTTAGCTGCGCTGCTACTGCGTGGTGGCTACAAAAGAAGTGCCAGAAAAGTGTGCCAAAATAGAGAGTACCAAACAACATTAAAACCCGGCCTGGAGGCCGGGAGCCGGGAAGGGCGAAATCGCATTAAGTCACGGTTACAGAACAAGATTTTTGCTTCTTTTAGCTACGCTGCTACTGCGTGGTCATCTGACAAGAAGTGATAGAAAAGACACCACGTTAAGCATCGACTAAAGGTCGACGTACCGGAAGTAAGCCCGGCCTGGAGGCTGGGAGCCGGGATAGCACCGAGAAACACTAAATACAACATACTAAAATCAACGAAGCACAGCAACCAACGTTACCGTGCTTCGAAACTACGCAACCAAAGCTGCGCAACTATTCCAAACTACCACTCCTCAAAGCACCAGATCGAACGTCGAAACGCCGTGGCTCTTGGTGAGGGAAGCATCGCTGTGAAAAACGAGTTGGAATAAGGCGACTAAAGAGAACATGTGTAACAGGATTTGGTGAGCTTCTAAAATAAGGGGACGAGGCAGTACTGCGCAAGTCCCCACCCTGATTTACAAGGAGTTAGCCCACAAAAAACAGCGCTTTACAAGACGCCAACCTAAAATTTTCGATAATCACCTTCCAAATACGAATTAGCCTTCTCCTCCCGAAACCGCCCCGCCGCACTATCCCAGTGTAACGTCTCTCCCGGAAAGCGGCCGGCAATCGTGCCCAACAAAATGGTTTCCGTCAACCGAGCGGCGTAGCTGAAGGGAGCGGTGGTTTCCCCTTTACCTAAACAGGCATCCACGAATTGGTGGTAGTGCTTCGGCGATTCTAGCGCGTAATCCCGCACCGGCTCCGCCATGTCCGGGGTGGAGACGGCGGCGATCTCCGCCTCAATATCGACGAAGGCCCCATCCACAATCTTTTGGGGCAGCAACTGGAAGTGGGGTAAGTACAGATTCCCCTCCTCCCCAAAGAAAATAGCCCCCTGATCGTGTAATTCCGTCCCGTCGGGCAGGGCCAGCTCGGGCACGGCGCCCGGTGCGCCCGGGCCATCGTACCAGACCCATTTAAAATCATCCGTCGTGTAGGGGGTGCCGGGGAATTCGTAGGTCACCATGTTGTTCTCCGGGAAGCCAACACCGTTGGGCGGCCGACATTCCGTGGTGATGGTCTCCGGCACGTCGAGGGCCAGCGCGTTGTAGGGCGTATCAAAAATGTGGACGCCCATATCACCTAAAGTACCGCAACCAAAGTCGACCAGTTTGCGCCAGTTCATGGGGTGGTAAAAGTCTTTGACGTAGGGGCGTTCCGCGGCCGTGCCGAGCCAGAGGTTCCAATCGAGGCTATCCGGAACGGGGTCACTCCCCGCCGGCGCCAGCCCGTCGTAGCCCCAGTTTTTGGGTGACCAGGCCCGTACGGTATGCACCTTCCCGATGATGCCCGACTGGATCAACAGAGTCGCCAATTTGTAGTCGTAGAAAGAGTGGACCTGGATCCCCATTTGCGTCACCAGCCCTTTCTCTTCGGCCACCCGCCGCATCTCCCGCGCTTCGGATACGTGATGGGTGAGCGGCTTCTGGCAGTAAACCGGCTTGCCCAGTTCCATCGCCGCCAGGGAAGCCGGGGCGTGGGTGTGGTCCGGCGTGGAGACAACCACGGCGTCTACTTCATCCCCCAATTCTTTGAGCATCACGCGGTAGTCACTGTACGTTTTTGCATCGGGGAAGAGGGCGGCCGCGGCGGCCAAATAGCCGGCATCGACGTCGCAAAGCGCAGATACCGTTACCCGGTCGTGGGAGGCGACGGCTTGCAGGTCTTCCAATCCCATGTTTCCCACGCCGATGTGGGCAGTGCGTAGTTGGGCTGCTGCCGTTTCCGCGCCTTCACCAGCCGGTTTTGTTTCCGGGTTACACGAAGGCAGCGCCGTCGCGGCGGCCAGCACGGCGGAGGCTTGCAAAAATTTCCTTCTCTTCATCATAGCTCTCTGATCTTAATGTTCCGAAACCACAGGGCACTGTCGTGGTCCTGTAAGCCGATGTAGCCGGATTTGAACTTCCCGTAGTCCGGAGCGTGGCTCCATTTTCCACTGTCGCGCCGCTTTTGCCAATCGTCGGACCAAGGCACGAAATTCACCACCAACTTACCGTTGAGCCAGTATTCCGCACGTTCCGGCGTGAAGAGAATGCGGCTGGTATTCCACTCCCCCGCGGGCTTCAGATTTCGGCCCTCCATTGGGGCCGGGTACATGGCGTAGTCGGCGCCCGTGCTTTGCCAATCCTGCAGTTCTGGGCCGTAGCCGAGGCCGGCGTTGTAAGCCGAGATGTCGTGAATCTTAGTGTAGTTTTCGTCGTCGATCAACTGGTACTCCGGTGCTACTTCGGGTGGGCCGCCGTAGCCTTCCTTCACGTGGTAAAAGATGCCGCTGTTGCCGCCGGCGGGGATCTTCCAGTCCAGTACCAGTTCAAAATTATCGAATTCCCGCGCGCCGTAAATGATGTCTTTTCCCCCTTCGTACTCGGCGTCACTCGTCTTGGCGCCATCGTCGAAGGTCAGTACGTCACCTTCGATCTTCCAGCCGGGGGGCATGGTTTCGGCGTTGTAGCCCCGCCAGCCATCCAGCGAGCTTCCGTCGAATAAGACCGTCCAATCGTCTTCTGTTGCAGCGGATTCGGGCGCTGCCGCAGGTGCCGTGGAAGAGGAATCCCCACCCCCAGGCGAAGAACACGCGACTAACATCATCAGGAACAGTAAACCGGGGGACCACCTCATCGTCGATTGTTTTAACGGACCGATAAGATAGGAATTCCCCCTCAACCTACCGGACGAAGGCCACCGTCCGGATATCCCCCCGCCGGCCAATAACGACCAGGCGGTAGGTTCCCGAAGCCAGGTGGCTGACCGGTACGGACGTCAACGGCGCCACCGCCATCCCCCGGCCAAACAGTTGCCCGTCGGCGGCGTACAATCGGTAGGCACCCCGCTCCGCCATCCGGAAGTTGAGGAGTTCGGTCGTCGGGTTGGGGAAGACGACCACATCTTCAGTATCCGCCACTCGCCGGAGGGTCAGCGCATCGCTCATCGCTTCGCTTCCATCGAGGTCTACCATCTTGAGTTGGAAGGTACGTTCCGTGGGCCCGGTGGTCCAGTCCACCAATAATTCGTACCGGTCCCGGTCCCCATTGTATGGCACCTGCGCCAGCGCCAACGTGCCTTCGGTCGTGAGTTCCAGCACCTCGAAGTGGGAGAAATTGCTGGCGTTGGCCACCGACCACTGCAAACGCGCGGCCTCCTTTTCGGTCTGACCGGAAAAGGCTAGCAACTCAATGGGTAACGCGGCCGCCACGTATTCGTAGGCGCCGATGTCGGGCGCAGCGCCCTCAAAGGGAAAGCCAACGTCGACGCCCCGATCCACCACGAAACTGGTCGCGGAAGCGGGGGCAAAAAACGTATCCGGCATGGCTCCGGATTCGTTGAGGCCGGGGTCTTCGTCGAGGTAATTGCCCGCGGGCAAGCTAGCGTCGAGTGCGTTAACGGCCAGGTTTGCCTCAAATTCGGTGGACGGTCCATTCATCACCGCCCCCACGAGGCGCGGCTGATCAGCGGGGCTCACAAGGAGGTTATTCTTGATGTTCCAGCCAGTAACCGTGGACCGAACGGCGATCATCGCCCCCGCTCTGTTGTCGGCGTTCTCGTAATAGAGGGTATTGTTGTAAAAATCCACGGTGTCCAATCCGCCGTTGACCCAGAAGAACGACCGATCGACGCCTACCGCCACGTTGTGGTGGATGGAGTTGCGGCCGATAATATTCGTACTGCCGAACTGGGCGTAACAGCGGCCATTGTCGTTCTGCACGTCGAAGAAATTGTGGCAAACCTCCATGTATTCCCGTGGCCCCTCGATGTCGTAACCGTTGGTAAAATAGTTGTCGCGGATACGCATGGAGTAGGTAAAACCACGGCTGGCCGGGTCGCCGTTCGCCCCACCTTTGGGCACGCTGACGGTGCGGTTGAAGGTATTGTTATAGATATCCACCCCAAATTCTTGCTCAAAGGGAATCTCAATGTCGAACCCGGATCCAGTACTGAAATCGCTGTCGTAGATCTGCACGTTCGTGTGGCCGCCGCCCTTGTACCCAACGCCCCACTGGCGGTCGCCGGGCACGGTATTGCGGTAAATGATATCGTGAAATTTGGCGTCGCGCAGCCAGGCGGTGTGGATATTACCACTGAAAAAATCGTCTTCCGTCCGGTTGGCGTTCTCGATGTAGCACCCGCGCACCTCGATCTGCTCACCGAACTGTATCGCGATGCCCGCCCAGCCAAAATCGACGATCTCGAGGTTCTCGATCAGGATGGAATCAACGTCGCGGAAATAAATCCCACCGTGGGTAAGGTTATCCAGCGTGGACTCCAAACGCAAGTTGCGCACGGTCATATTCGTTGTCTGAATCCCGTTGTAGCCGAGCGGAAATTTCTCGAAGGAGATGATGTAATCCTGCCAGGCTTCGTCTTTCGGCCGGTTCGTCATCACCCAATCGGGGCCACTGCGCAGAATGGTCTGATCCGCTCCTTCTCCCTGTATGGCCACCCCCGGTTCGGGCGTGGCGGCCTCGGTCACGATGAAGGTACCGGCCCCAATTTGAATGGTATCGGGAGCATTGATATCGCCCGGCACGCGCTCGCAGGCGTAGGCCAGGGAAGCCCAGGCAGTGGCGGTAGAAAGCCCGTCGCGGGTGTCGTCATCTACTCCGTCGGTAGCAACAAAATAGGTCGTTTGGGCGCTGACGCAGGTGCCGGGTAAAGCAGCAAGCAACAGTACCAGGAGGTACGGCAATCGGAACATCGGAACGTTGGTTTAAAGCAGGTCTGAAAGGAAATGGGTAAAAGGGCAGCCACCGATGGGGCCGTGCAAGGCCGGTGATCGGTAGGTAATAGTTCAACCCAAAGTTACGACGAGGGAAAGGAAAAGGGAACCGGACTCTACACGACGTAGCTCAGGGCTAGTGTGCCCAGCAATCCCGTCACCGAAACGATCATCTCCATCACGCTCCAGGTCTTCAGTGTATCGCGTACGGAGAGGTTGAAATACTCTTTGAAGAGCCAGAATCCGGTATCGTTGATGTGGGAAAACATCAGGCTGCCCGCCCCGGTAGCGAGGACCATCAGGCTCGGGTCTGCCCCCGTCTGCACGATGAGTGGCGCAACGATGCCCGCACTCGTCAACCCCGCCACCGTAGCCGAACCAACGCAGAAACGAATCAGCGAAGCAATCCCCCAAGCGAGGATGAGCGGGGATACGTTCAGCCCGTTGAGCAGGGAACCGATATACAGGCTCACCTCACTCACGATAAGCACCTCCTTAAGCGCCCCCGCCCCGGCAATGATGAGCAGGATCATGGCAATGTCCTTCACCGCCGTAACCAGGGAAACGGACACTTCGGCCATCTTCTTCCCCCGGCCAACGCCCAGCGTCAGTATGGCGATGCAAATACTGAGGACCATCGCAATGATGGGGTCCCCCATAAAATCCAGGACCGGCGCCAGCGGACTATCCCCACCAATCAAAAGCCGCAGCGCCGCGGCTCCCCCCAGCAGAATGACGGGTAGCAGGGCCGTAAAAATGGATACGCCAATCCCCGGCATCTCCGCATCGGTGAATTGCTTTCCACTGAATAAGGACTTCAACGGTACCGGATTGTACTGCTTGAGCGTGGACCCAAAAACCGGCCCACCCAGAATGATGGCGGGGATGGCCACGATCAGCCCAAGCATCAACGTCCGCCCAAGATCCGCTCCGAAGTCGCCTACCAGAGCCGTCGGTGCCGGGTGTGGCGGCAGGTAGCCGTGGGTAACGCTCAGCGCCGCCAGCATCGGTAGCCCGACGTAGACGAGGGGTAGCTTCGTCCGGGCCGCCACCGTAAAGACGAGGGGCAGCAACACCACGAACCCTACTGAATAGAACATAGGTATCCCCACAATAAATCCCGTCAGCACCACCGCCCAGTGAACGTATTTATTCGGGAAGATGCGAATCAACGTATCCGCGATCCGTTGCGCCGCCCCGCTATCGGCAACCAACTTCCCCAGCATCGCCCCGCAGCCGAGAATGATGACGAGAAAACCGAGCGTCCCCCCAATCCCGTTCTTAATGGCTGCGGTGAGCGTAGTCACCGTCGGGTCCTCCGAAAAAACGGGAATGCCCAACGCAATCCCCAACCCCAACGAGACCAGGATGAAGGACAAAAACGTATCCAATTTCACGTAGGCGATCAAACCGATGAGCACGGCAATCCCGATCAGGACGATAACAATTTGCATGGGGGTGACTTGTGGAGGGCCAAGATAGAAGGTTTGGTGGGAGAGCGCCTAGAGTACTTTGGTTTCGCAGGAGAGGTAGAGTAGAAGAGATAGAGAGGCCTGAGGCGCTTCTATTTCGCAGGAGCAGGAGAGGTTGGGGAGGCCTGCGGCGCTGTGTGACTACCCGTCCCGAAGGGCCGGCCTGCGTAGCGGTGGCACACCGTCAGGTGGCCCACCCTACTCCGAGATGCCTGCGGCGCACCGTTTGTCGCACTACGTCATGGCGTGTCTGTTTCGCAGGAGTAGGTGAGGTTGGGGAGACGGAGAGGCCTGCGGCGCTGCGTGACTACCCGTCCCGAAGGGCCGGCCTACGTAGCGGTGGCACACAGTTAGGTGACACACTCTACTTTGCGTCAGGTGGCCCACTTTACACAGCCGGGATTGGCCTGTTACGTATTGCCCCGAAGGGGTAAACCTCGTAGCCCGGTGTTCGTCGAAGACGCGCTCCGGGTTTTCGTTATCCACACCACGCCCGCCCTCAAGAATCAGTGTCCCGGAGGGACACGCAAGTTAGCCCGGGGTCAAGGAGGCCAAAGGCCGAACGACCCCGGGTTTTTGTTCCCACCCCGGGTTTTCGTTCCGACCACGGGATTCCGTTCCCACCCAATTTTCCATTCCCACCCAATTTTCCGTTCCCACCCAATTTTCCGTTTCACCCCAAAATTTCGTCAGACGCAAATTTTCGTCAAACCCAGCCTCCCCTACCCCACCTCCCACAAATCCACCAACCCAAACGCCTCCGCCCCAAACAAACCCTTATCCGATAATTTCAATTCCGGAATCACCAGCAACGCCAAAAAGCTCAAAGTCATGAACGGAGCCTCGAGGCTACAACGCAGTTTCCGCCGGGCAAAACCGGTGAGTTCGGCGTAGCGGGCGGCCACCTTTGGGCCAGATTCCGCCGTCATGATACCGGCGATGGGGAGGGGGAGGATTTCTAGGTATTCCCCCCGGGTAGCAGCGATGCCCCCCTTTTCGTTGATGATGGCGTTGGCTACGCGGGCCATCGATTCATCGTCCACGCCCACCACAACGATGTTGTGGCTATCGTGGGCGACCGAGCTGGCGATGGCGCCCAGTTGCATCTTCATGCCCGTGACGAACCCCAACGCCACTGGAGCATCTTCGTAGCGGTTGATGACGGCGATCTTCAACAGATCGCGTTCGGGGGCGGCTACCGGTTCGCCCCGCTCATTGAGGATAGGGTCCATCAGTTTTTTGCCGGTCACGAGTTCGCCGTCGAAGACTTCGATGACGCGCAGGCGGCCACCATCCGGGCCGGGCGCAATGCGGAAGTCTTCCACTGTTTTGGGGGAGCAATTAAAGCGGTTGATCGGTTCCGGGCGGTGATCCGGCAGGTTGTGGTGGCCGGCTTCGGCGACCATCTGTCCCTTGATGTAGGTTGCGTACACGGCCATGAATCGGAAGTCGTCGATGAGGATGAAGTCCGCCCGGTCCCCTACGCGAAGTTGGCCAATATCGAGCCCGTAGTGCTCCACCGGGTTACGGCAGGCGATTTGGAGGACGTCGTATTTATCGTGCCCCTGCCGGATGGCCCGCATCACCAGTTGGTTGATGTGGCCAGCCATCAGGTCGTCCGGGTGGCAATCATCGGTACAGAACATGAGGCGGTCCGGGAACTCATCAATCAGCCCGTGGAGGGCGGCGTAATTTTTTGCGGCGGAGCCTTCGCGGATGAGGATTTTCATGCCCGAATCCAATTTGCCACGAGCCTCTTCTTCGGTGGTGCACTCGTGGTCGGTAGAGGGGCCAGCCTGGGCGTAGCGGAAGGCTTCTTCTCCCAGTAGCCCCGGCGCGTGGCCGTCGACGGGTTTACCGCGTTCGATGGCGGCGGAGATCTTGGCCAGCATCTCCAAATCACCGTTCAGGACGCCGGGGTAGTTCATCACTTCGGAGAGGTACTTGATGTCGTCGCGTTCCAGCAGGGCGGCGACGTCCTTTACCCCGAGGGTAGCGCCGGCGGTCTCCATCGTGGTCGCCGGCACGCAGCTCGGGGCGCCAAAATTGATGCTCAGGGGAGTGTGCCGGGCATTATCGATCATGAATTCCACGCCCTCCATCCCCATCACGTTGGCGATTTCGTGAGGGTCGGATACGGTGGCTACCGTTCCGTGGGTCACGGCGAGTTTGGCGAATTCCACCGGCAGCAGCATGGATGATTCGATGTGGACGTGCGCATCCACGAAGCCGGGCAGGATGAAGTGGCCCCGCTTATCTCGGCTCGGGTCCCTGTCGATGGCCGCGATGTAGCCTTCGTCATTTACGGTGATGATGGCGCCGTAGGTTTCGCGGGCGTCCAGGTCTACGAGGCGGCCTTTTACTTCAATCATGGGGTGCGGGGTTTTGGGCAATCGCCCGTCCTCCTCCCAAAGGCGTTCACCCGGCTGCATGTTTCAATCGGGAGTTGAAGATGCTTCGAGGGTAAGCGGATCGGTCCCCCTTCCCATTACCTTGCACCCGCGTCAGCGCCCCCGTTCTTGCGGTACTGACCGGGCGTCATGCTAAACTTGTCGCGGAAGGATTTGATGAAGTAACTCGCGCTGCGGAAGCCCACGGCATCGGCGATCATCGCGACCGTATCCTGGGTTTTGAGCAGCATATCCGCGGCGCGTTCCAGCCGAATGGACTGGAGGAATTGGTTGCTCGACTGGTCGAGCAGCGCCCGGAATTTCTTGTTCATACTCGGCCGGCTTACGCCAAGTTGTAGCGCCAGTTCGTCGATGCCAAAATTCTCGTTTTCCATGTTATCCTCGACGGCCTGGACGGCGGCGAGCAGAAATTCCTGGTCCACCGAAGAAGCCGTCACCTCTTCCGGTTTCAGGGTCAGGGACTCCGCAAAACGCTCACGCAACAACCGGCGGCCACTGATGAGATTGCGGGCCCGGGCGCGTAATTCCGGCACCTCGAAAGGCTTGGTCAGGTAGTCATCGGCACCCGTATCGAGGCCCTGGATGCGGTCCTGAGCCGCCGCGCGGGCCGTGAGTAAGATGATCGGAATATGGCTCGTTTCCAGGCTGGTTTTGAGGTCGGCGCACAGTTCGAAGCCGTCCATTTCTGGCATCATCACGTCGCTGATGATGAGGTCGGGCAACAGCTTTTTCGCCATTTGCGTGCCCTCGCGCCCGTCCCTGGCCTCCTCAACCCGGTAGCTGCCGGACAAGCCGATGCGCAGGTAAGTCCGCATGTCCGCGTTGTCTTCCACGATGAGGACGACCGGTCCGGTCGGGAGCGATTCTTCTTCGTAATTCTCGGTAAGTGCTGATGCTCCAAGCGCTAGTTCAGCGTCATTTTTGGGCGCTCGCGCAGGTGCGGAGGAATGGGTAGTGGACACCGCCTTGTAGGGAAGGCGCACCGTGAATACCGTTTCCAGTTCCTCCTCACTTTCGACGCTGATCTGCCCGCCGTGTAAGAGGACGAGTTCTTTGGTGAGGGCCAAACCGATCCCATTGCCGAAGGTGCCTTCCCTACTCTTACGCTGGTCGGAATAGTAGCGTTCAAAAACGTGGGCCAGTGCCTTTTTGGGTATCCCGACGCCCGTATCGCGGACCTTGATCACGAGGTCGTTTTCTTCCCGCTGCAGGGTGACCCCGATCTCCCCACCGTTGAGGGTAAACTTGAAGGCGTTGGTGAGGAGGTTGTAGACGATGGTCTCCAACTTCTCCCGATCCACCAGCGTGACGAGGCTATCCTCGCTGGCTTTGAACTGAAGGTCAATCTCGTGCTGCTCGGCCAGGGAAGCGTAACTGTAGGTGAGCCGCCGGAGCATTTGGACGGTATCGACGGCTTCCAATTGCAGGCGTAGCCCCTCCCTTTTGGTATCCGAGAGATCCAGGATCTGATTGACGAGCTGCAGCTGGCGCTCCGCGTTCCGGTGGGCAATCTGGAGCAATTCCCGGTCGGCGGCGGGCGGCTCCCGGTCGAGCAGTTGGCGGAGGGGGCCGAGGATGAGCGTCAGCGGCGTCCTGAATTCGTGGGTGATGTTGGCGAAGAAGCGGGAGCGAAAGGTAAACTGGTCCTTCAGCTGCCGGGCTTCAGTGTTGACGGTGCTGACCTTATCGTACACCCCGTAGAACAACAGGCTCGTGAAGATGAGGAAGGCGTACTCGAAGAGCCTGCCAATCAACGGGGAGCGGTATTCCGTAATGATGTTGATGATGAAGACGACCGTAGCGAGCGCGAGCAATCCGGTTGAAGCCAGTAGGACGCGTTCCGGCCGGCCACCATTCCAGGCGGCGGCAATGGTCAACCCAATGGACGCCACTACCCAACCCATGGTTGTGATGTTGGACAGCACGAAGAGCACCTCGATCTCGAGTGAGATAATCGAGAACCAGGCGCTGAAAAAGAGGGTAAAGACGGTCCAGCCAACATAAAATCGCCAGGCCCGGGGAAAGCGTGTGGGTAGATCCAGGTAATAATAGAGGAAGCCCGTCATGCCTGCCACTATCAGGCCACCCGACAGGTTGACGGCGTTGATGCCAAGCATGCGAATCTGATCATAACTAGGTAGCAGACCCGATATCTGCGACTGAAAGTAGAAGTAGTTAAAGAAGCCGAATAGCAAAAGCAATAAGTACATAAAGGTGCGCTCCCGGAAAAGGAGGTAGACGATCAGCGTCACCACCATCAAACAGATCAGGAAGCCCGAAATGAAGTAGCCATCCCCGTAGCGCTGGGAGGTAATGTTTAGGTGAGTGGTGGCCTCCGTCACGTAGAGCGTCCCGGTGATGATCCCAACCCGGCTTTCCGTGACGCGGGCCCGGTGCAACACGGTTACTACTTCCCCGGGCTGAGTATTTAGGGTGATCGCTACTGGTTCTGTGGGGAGAATGGCGAGTTCCTTTCCCTTGAAGGTGGTCCTTTCTCCAGACTGCCGGATGATGTGGGCGGATACTTCGCTAGCGCAGCAGTGAAAGACTACGTAGTCAGAGCGCGGCTCGTCGGTACTATTCCGGAAAATGGTCTTCGTCCACAGGTAATCACCCACGGAGAGTGCAGGCCGGTCGGACCAGGCACTGACTGAGTCCGGGCCGGATAGGCCAAGCACATCGTTGACGGAAAGAATACCATCAGCATCCTTGAGAAACTTCTGGGAAGGTTGTACCCGCGCCGCGGTGGCGTACTGGGCACCGGACAACTCAAAATAAGCCTGCTCCTCCTGAGCGGCAACTGCGGCAGTAACCGTGCACCAAAATACCACCAGGAGCAACCTGGCGCAGGAGGAAGCAAAAAATGTCGACTTAACGGAACGCGTCATGAGTCTATCATTGGCCGGCGTGGTGGAACCCAATCCGGTGACCATAAAGAGCGGCGGGTGGTGGCCCGCGAAGATATCAGAAAGCTACGCACCGGCGCTGGGCACGCTGAATGGCGGAAATGAAATCTTTGAAAAGGAGGGCGCCCTCCATCCGGAAGGCGCCCAGCCCAAATTGGGATTTGCCATCAAATCCTCTTCGGAGAAAAAATTAAATCAAGCTATCACGTCACTAATTCTGGACTGATCATCATACGTAGGAGTGTGTTTTTCGCGAGTCAGATGTCAAGTTGCCGGCGAAGCCAGCCTTCGTACTGCCGCCCCAAATTCGTCAAGGGGGAAGGAGGATGCTGATGGCTCCGTCGAACGGTGGCAAAGGTGGGCTGGCGTGGGGTTGGAGGGATAGTAAAATCGGATCCTAAAGTGTTACAATTGGCTACAGCACGTTGCATTTGCTAGGTTTATGGGGATTAAAGGCGGAATACCAGTACTTGCACAACTAATCCTTTCCATTGGGGTATCTAGAGTACCCGTTACTTGATGTGACACTGTCATGGTGAGTAAGGAGCGCATCTTTTATCAGAGGTAAGTGCACTTCTTTCACCCCGTTCTCCCAAATTTCCACGCTTGATTCGTCCCCAGTTTCTCCTTTGCATCTTAGTTAGCTCACTCCTGTTCTTAGTTGGATGCGAAGAGCCGATGGTGTCCGCAGAAGTAGGCCCCGTAACCATCCCCGCCGAAATAACTACCCACCGGTTTGGGGCGGACTTTGCCTTTGATTCCAATTCGGACACTTACGATCCCTCACGGTTTCACGGCATCGAGGCGGCGCATTTTAGCGCTGGATTGGGCTTCACCCTATTTTCCGGAAAGGTGAACGAGCCGGACGTCTCCCAAATCGAAATGGGTGGCCGCGGTGAAGTGCAGGCTTACCTACTGACAGACCGTTGGAACCAGGCCACCACTATTCCGGATTACTACAAGACTGTCTGGACGGCCTCCGGCGCCGAGCACTTCACCAACGCGCGGGTGGGGGCAACAAAACCGGAGCGCTACCCCAACCACGGGGAAGAGATGTATGACGTATCCGGCGGACTCTACGGTCATAAAAACGGGATGGCAGGGACCAATCGGGGGGAAGAATGTTATGAATTAATCCGCAACCAGGAGGGAAGAACGACGGGCACCGAAATCGTTGCCGCCTACCGAAATGGTAAGCGGGGTGTAACGGAAATGCTGCGGGACGGAAAGTCCTACCTCGGTTCCAGAAATAGCCGGGCATCTATCAGCCTGGACGACCTTGAGAACGATTATGACGGGCAGTCCAGATACGACCGCCCTTCCACCACCCGCCTCTTCAATGATGCCAATCCGGAAAAGATCTGGGGCACCCGTAACGTCAATACCAACCCCGCGCTGGAGGCCAGGTTTCAGGACGCGGTGCTGCTTACCGCCGAGGCGGGAGGCTTCTTCAGCAACTTCTCCCACTTCCACCTGATCTATAATGGCATCGACCAAACGGTTGCCTACCAGCAAATTCTGCAGCAGGTACGGGAGGCAATCGACCGGGACGGCTATTTCGTTCACGCCAACGGCTACGGAGCCATTCTGCAATACCTCGCCCTGCGGGAAACGACTACCGTGAAAGCTTACCGGGAGGAGGATCTTATCCGCATTGAAACGACCTTCAGCGGTGCAGACCTACCACGTTTTGAGGATTTTGACCAGCCGTACGTCACCGTAAAGATTTCCGTACCCGAATGGCCGGGTGTCCGGTGCGACGTTTGCGCCGGCATCAGAAAAGAGGGTACGGAGTACTACGTGGACGTTACACCCGGCCGCATTACGCTATTGCAACCGGACGTTGATGCCAATTACTACAATTTCACCCCACCAGCCGTGCTTCGGCAAACACGCAGGAATGGAGGGATCGCAGTTACTACTGACCGACCAACGCGGGTGACCGTATTCAGGGCCCCATCGGATACACCGGTCTTCAGCACTCGTCTACCGCCAGTACGGTCTGCGGAGGTTGGTACGGAACACTTTTTTAGCGCGTCGCAACTGACGGAGGCAGGGCACGACCTGTACTTCGGCCTGATGGGAGAAGCTGGGAGCAGTAGTCTCGTTAAGGCGGAGCTTTAATCCTGCAAATGCTGGAATCAATACGGTCAAGCCAATACCGTTCTTACACCAAACTCTGGTACACCACCATCGCGCTCACGTAAGCCAGCACCGTCATGAAAACGAATTGGATGATGGGCCACTTCCAACCCCCGGTTTCCCGTTTAGTGACGGCGGTGGTGGACATACACATCATTGCAAAAACGTAGAAGACGAGGAGGCTCCACGACGTTGCCTGGTTGTACACCGGTTGGCCGGTTTGGGGGTTGACCTCTTCGGCCATCCGGTCACGGATCCGTAACTCGTCGTCCGAACTGCCGATGGAGTAGATGGTGGCCATCGTTCCCACGAAGACCTCCCGGGCGGCGAAGCTGGTGAAGAGGGCGATCCCGATCTTCCAGTCGTACCCCAAAGGCCGGATGACGGGTTCGATCGCCTTCCCAATGTGCCCGGCAAAGCTGGCCTCCAGTTTTTCGCCGGCCAGTAGATCGGCGGCTTGTTCTTCGTCCAGGCCCTGTTGTTCTACCTGACTTTGCACCCGCGACAGCGCCGCATCCATCTCGCCCGGAGGGCCAAACGTGGAGAGGCCCCACAGGATGATGCTGATGAGCAGAATGATCTTGCCAGCCTCGACGATGAAGGCCTTGACCTTTTGCCAAACCGTGACCCCAACGTTGCGCCACACGGGGCTGCGGTACTCGGGCAACTCCAACATGAGGAAGCTGCGCTCGGGCGTTTCCAGCACCAGTTTGAAGACAAGTGCCGACAGCATGGCCGCCAGGATGCCCAGGAAGTACAAGCCGGCGAAGGCCAGGCCCTGCAAGCCAAAGCCAGCGACGGTCTTCTCCGGTACCGCGAAGGAAATGAGGATTACGTAAACGGGGATCCGCGCCGAACAACTCGTGAGTGGTGTGACGAGAATGGTAAGCAAACGCTCCTTCCAGTTGGCGATCGTCCGCGTACTCATGATGGCCGGGATGGCGCAGGCGTGGCCACTAATGAGGGCCACCACCGAGCGCCCGTTGAGGCCGAAACGCTGCATGATGCCATCAAACATGTAGGCCGCGCGGGCGAGGTAACCGACCTCCTCCAGCAGGGCGACGAAAAAGAACAGGATCGCAATCTGGGGCACGAAAACGAGGACGCCACCAAGGCCGGCGAGGACGCCATCCACGAGCAGGTCCGTCAGCCAACCGGCACCGAAGCTTTCGCGGACGGTTGTCCCGAGCGTTTCGAAGAACCACTCGATACCGTCCATCGGCCAGCCGGACCAGGCAAACAGGGCCTGGAACAACAGCGTCATGATGACGACGAAAATCACGGGGCCGAAGAAGCGGTGGGTCAGCACGTCATCGATCCGGTCCGAAAAACTGGAGTTGGCACCGCCGCGGCGGACGCTGTCCTTGACAATCGGCTCGAAGGTGTCGTAGCGCTCCATTGTCTCCTCTACCTGGGCGCGGAGGGAATGGAACTCGTGCTTGACGCGGCTCTGCTGCACCAAATGGCGCGTCTTTTCCGGGATGTGCTTGAGCCAACTTGCGTGATGGGCGAGCAACAGCGCGTGGTAATCATTGCGCGCGGGCAGTTCCTGGCGGAGGTCCGCCAACACGTCGCGGGCGCTGGCACCGGGCTCGTAAAATGATTCCTGGGGGCGGTAAGCCTGGGGGTTCCGCAGCAGGTCGGCAATGGCTTGTTTGAGGTCTTCCACCCCGGTATTCTCCCGGGCGGAAAGGGCCACGACGGGAACGCCGAGGCGGGAAGACAGCCGCTCCTTATCCACCTTCAATCCATTCTCTTCGATGAGGTCGGCCATATTGAGGACGAGCACCATCGGCAGGTCCAAGTCGCGCAGCTGAGTAAAGAGGAGGAGGTGTTTATCGAGTTTCGTGACGTCGGCCACGTAGATGATGGCATCGGGGTAGAGGTCTCCTTCCGGGTTAGTGAGTTCCTGCACGACGAGACGTTCGTCCAAACTCGTGGGGTAACAGGAGTAGGCGCCGGGGAAGTCGACCAGTTCGATGTCGGGGATGCGGTCGCCGTCCACGTCGATCTCTTCGGTGCGGGCCACGTCGCTGAGGCGGAGGGTACCGGACTTCTTTTCCACCGTTACTCCGGGGAAATTGCCGATCCGCTGGCGCAGGCCCGTTAGTAGGTTGAAGAGGGAGGATTTACCGCTATTGGGGTTCCCGACGAGGCCGACGATGGCCGTTCTTTGTTCCGTTCCGATCATTTAATCAGGATGCTGGCCAGTTCTTGTTTGCGCAGGGCGATGCAGTGGCGGTCGATCTTCACGTACCAGCAACCACCGAAGGGGGATTTGCGAATGATGCTGAGGCGCGAACCCGGGCGGACGCCAATGTCGAGCAGTTTCCCGGCCAGGTTCTCGTTGGTAAAGCGTTCGATCTCGCCCGTCATACCAATCTGGTAGTTCGAAGCGGGGGAGTTGCGGGGGAAGGGCATGGGCGGATGGCTACTGAAGAAGCACGAAGGTACGGCGCGGGCGGATTATTTAGACCCAGTCTAAGCCAAATGACGGAAAGATGGAATTGGTTGGCGCTCTATGCCCTTCTTAAATCAATACATCATTTAAGCAGCCAACTTATTCTGTGTGTATCTTACACGGAATAAACATTAGTATGGCCTCCACGAATATTCTTTCCACCCTGGTTCACGGCTTCACGCTGATCCTGCTACTATTTCTCCCCCAAACGGCAAATGCACAGGATGGAACCTTTAGCATGGAACTGCTGGTGCCCGAGAATTCATTAACCCGAGCGTGGGACATCCACTACGCCCCCGACGACCAATTGTGGATCACCGAGCGTTCAATTGGTCGCCTGCTACGGCTGGACCCCGAGACCGGAGCGGAGGATGAGTTACTCGTCATTCCGGGTGCCTTTTCCGCTTCCGGGCAGGATGGGCTACTGGGTTTTGCCCTCCACAAAGACTTCGATGATGGGTCGCCATTTGTTTACCTTTCTTACACTTACCTGGAATTTTTGGAACGTCGCCAGGCCATTTTGCGCTACACCTTTACGGAAGTGGACGGAGACGGAAGTTTAGTGGATGCCGTGCTGCTGATGGACGGGCTCCCCGCCAGCAACGACCATAATTCCGGCCGGCTGGTCTTCGGCCCCGACCAGAAGCTGTACTACACCATCGGTGATCAAGGGAACAACCAGAACCGGAATTATTGCTCCGAAGTCGTATCCCAATTTTTGCCGACCCAGGAGCAGATCGACCAGAGTAACTGGATCAACTACCCCGGCAAAACGCTACGGTTGAATCTGGATGGGTCCATTCCGGAAGACAACCCGGTCCTCGGGGGCGTACGGAGCCACATCTTCACGCTGGGCCACCGGAACGCGCAGGGCCTGGCCTTCTCGGCCAGCGGCTTGCTCTATTCTTCCGAACACGGCCCCAACACGGATGACGAGGTGAACTTGCTGACGGCCGGTAGCAATTACGGCTGGCCACGGGTGGTTGGGATGCTCGACGACCAGGCTTACGACTACTGCAATTGGTCGTCCCTGGATAACTGCAGTGACCTCACCTTCAGTAAGACCGAATGCCCACCGGGAGCGGAATTCTTTGAGGAGAGTAGTTTTACCGACCCTACTTACCGGGACCCTCTGATGGCTCTCTTCGCGGTGACGGACGATTACGATTTTGAAAACCCCATCTGTGAAGATTCCTATACCTGCCGGCCCAACATTGCCCCGTCCAGTTTGGCGATCTACGAGAGTGATGCCATTCCTGGCTGGAAGAATTCCTTACTCATCCCCAGCCTCAAGCGGGGCCGGCTTTACCGCCTGAAATTAGACGATTCCGGACAGGCCATTGTGGGAGATACGACCCACCACTTTTACTCCGGCAACCGGTACCGCGATATCGCCCTGGCGCCCGATGGCAAGACCTTTTACCTACTGACGGATCAGGCCGGCCCGGTCACGGATGAATCCGGCCTTAACCGGCTGACTGACGTACGCAACCCCGGCACCATCATGAAGGTCACCTACGAGGCGAGCGTTAGCGTTCCTTCCGTCCTGGATGCCCGCGAAGTCAGCATCTACCCTAATCCCGCTACGGACCTTATTCGTTTAAATCCACAACGTCCGGACATTACCATTGCTTCGGTCACCTTACTGGATGCGCGGGGAGCCGTTGTTAAGCAAGTCGACCAATTGGGTGGCGGGCCGGTGACTTTGGCCGTCGATGAGGTGGCGGCTGGGGTGTACTTCGTCAAGGTGGTGACCGATCGGGGTTCGCTTACGCGGAGGGTGGTGGTGAGGTGAGTTACTTAGGTAAGTGGCGGCCTTTGCCGATACTTATGAACCCGAATAGCTTTTCCTGCTGATCAGGAGGCAAAGGGGCTCACCCACGGTTTGGCCAATAGGATTTCCCGGACCTTCTCCAGGCTGACGGGGTGGCCCGAAAAACAGTCCACTCCTACATCGATACTGCGTTCAGTGGGTAAGTCCGGAAGCGTCCCGTGAGAATGGCCGTAGAGGTGAAACGTGCCGTGGTGGGAACCATTCCATACGCGCATGGCGTAGTGAAAGAGCACGTAATGGCGCTGGCCGCGGTGGGCGTCGGGGTCGGGCACGGATAGCTCGTAGTAGTCCTTCACCCAGGCGAACTGATCCGCGCAGGCGTGTGCGGAGCTCTCGTGGTTACCCGAGATAAGGTGAATGGTGCCGTTCAGGCGGGCGATGATCTTCCGGGTTTTGGCTGGGCTCGTCAGACTGAAGTCCCCCAGGTGATACACGGTATCGTCAGGCCCAACGGTATCATTCCAGTTTTGGATGAGGGCTTCGTCCATTTCCTGGGCGTTGGCGTAGGGGCGGTCGGTGTATTTAAGGATATTGGCGTGGCCGAAGTGGGTATCGGCGGTGAAGTAGATGGCCATTAGTTTGATCTTGTTTTAGTGGCTGGGAAATGAGTGTTCGTCAATTCCCAGGCACGTTGAGAAAAGTTGATCGGCGGGAAACGGCTGTACTTCATGGAAAGTTGCGGCCGTCTATTATAATGGGTCATTAGTTCAGGTAAACCATCATTTTAAGAAGACCACGTCCCCACCCCCTCCCCCAAAACTTAGCACCCGCGGCAGCGCCAAACAGTCAAACCCGTTCCCAACCAGCCCCCCCGATATAAAGCTCTGCTCAATTCAATAACCAAACCAAAATTGCCGCCAGGCCACCAAACACCGCAAAAAACAGCAGCACCGGCGCCTGCACCACGCGCATGGCCACCTTGAGGATCTGACCGGTAGTGCGCTCTAAGGCAGTGACGGATTCGAGGTACATGGGCAGGATCTTGCCCTCACTGCCGGCCGCATACTTGGCGTCCATGCGGTTCATTTCCGGCCACTTGAAGATATTGGCGATGCGGCGGAGGATGCGCGTCAGCAACCCGGAAACGTAACCACCGATAAAAGGGATCTTTTTGGCCACGATCGATGCCGCCGCCGGGATAGTAACGATGTGGAGCACGCCGGCGAAAAGCAGCGTCAGGTTTTCCTGAAGGTTCGCCTTATTAGTGCCTTTATTCACCTTATCAACGTCCGCGACGATATTGCGGAGGATCTCCATGGAGTAATTGAGCATCGAATTGATGTCGTTCCGGAACCGAATGGACAAGTAGAGAATACCGGCAAAAAAGCCCGCCACGGCGAACAGGACGAAACCGGGGATGACGTAGAGCAGGTACTCGAGGTGCACGAGATCCCACAACCAGAAGCCCGCAATCCAGAACAACAGGAACAAACCGATCGGCCGCAGGACCGACTCGAGCGCGTACATCGGAAACACGATGAGCTCCGCCAGTTTATCGATGACTTCCTGATCGCGGTAGGCACTAATGTCGACACCCATCTCGCTCAGAATCTTGGCGTTGAGCGCATCAGCTTCAGCCTGGGTTTTGATTTTCATCTTTCACGTCTTTGAAGGAATAGTAAGGACTTACAATTAAAAGTAATATGGGAAGCGTAGCTACCAAAAAGGCAGGCAACGCCTGTAACGCCTGTAACGCCTGTAACGCCTGTAACGCAAGCACTACCCGACTACGCTACTACCCGGCTACCCAACTAATTCCGTAAATCTAAAATATTTCCCATCCCATAACACTTGCGGCAGCGCGCCTCGTAAAGATCCTTCTCACCGAGAACGACCGTACTTTGATCCTGCACCAAACGGTAAGAATGGGTAGCCAAATTCCCACAGTGCGAGCAGATGGCGTGGACTTTCGTGATGTATTCCGCCACCGAAAGCAAGTGGCACATGGGGCCGAAGGGCTCACCCCGGAAGTCCATATCCAATCCAGCGATGATGACCCGTTTGCCCTGGTTAGCCAGTTCCTGGGCGTGTTTGACGACGATCATGTCGAAGAACTGGGCTTCGTCTAAACCCACGACGGTGGTTTCTTTCGGCAGATCGAGCAATACCTTTGTGTCGGAAATGGGAGTCGCTTCGAGGGAGTTGCTATCGTGGCTTACCACCTCGTTTTCGCCGTAACGGGTGTCGATGAGGGGCTTGAAGATCTCCACTTCCTGGCCGGCGATCCGGGCCCTCTTTAGCCGGCGGATGAGTTCTTCCGTTTTGCCGGAAAACATGCTCCCGCAGATTACTTCGATCCATCCGCTGCGTTGGCCGCTAAAGTGGGGTTCTAAAAACATTAAGCGCCGTATTTTGCGTTAACAACTCGAATTTCGCCGCGCCAGCCAGCGGTGCGGGACGCGAAGATGCCCCAAAACAAACCGGACCACCAAAAGAAACTACCAACACGCATGCCTCAGACGAACGCCGACCGCCTCCTGAACCGAATTTCCGCCCTCCACAAATCTTTGCAACTCGACGAAGGAGGCCACATCAGTAAAATGGAGCGAGATCTGATGCTGAATTACCTGCGTGAATTTTACGAAATCTACGCCTCCGGAACCGTCGCGCCACCCGCGCCCCGGTCCAGCCGGGAGGCCATTATGGAAACGCCCGTTAAGCCGGCTCCGGTAGTCACGCCACCCGCTCCTCCCGTGGCGCCTAGTCCCCCACCGGCATCGTCCGCGCCACCGGCATCCGTCGTCGCCCCCCCTTCCGTTGGCGTCCCGCCGACGCCACCGCCACCGGCGCCCGACTCCATGGTTTCCCGGTCCGCTGAGCCGGAGGTAAAATACCAACCGGCGCCTGCTACTCCGAGCCAGCCAGTTCACCGTGCCCCCGACCCCGTGGTGCAAAGACCAGTTGCTCCGGAACCCGTGGCCCGGGTCACGCCACCACCCGCGCCTAAGCCGGCCCCCAAACCCGCGCCCGCCGCGGTCCAGAAAGCGCCGGATTACAAGATTTTGCTGGAAGAAGAGCCCTCCGTCCCTCAGACGCCTACACATGCTGAGGACCCCGAGGTGGCGGCCCTCTTCGAAGACAATGGCGTCACCAGCCGCTTCGGCCGCCAGCCCATCAGTGACCTCACGCGCGCATTAAGCATCAATAACCGCATCCTTTTTACCCGAGACCTGTTTGGCGGTGACAACACGTTACTCAATACTACCATGGAGCAGCTCAATGCTTCCGGCTCTATGCGCGAAGCCCGCCCACTCGTAAATAGTCTCATCCGCCGTTTTGGTTGGACGGAGGAAAACAAACAAGAGAGCGCCCGCGAATTCATCGAGCTCATCCGCCGCCGCTATGTTTAAAAAAATTCTCGCTGGGTTCCTCCTTCTTTCCCTGCTGTTTTCCGGTTACCTGGTCCTGCAGGCTCAACAATCCGCTGACCCCGCCATGGCCGAATTTGGTCTTCAGGAAACCGCTGCATTTAGTATGACGAAGACGCTCAAAGCCTGCCCCAACAAACCCAACTGCGTTAGCACCCAGGCTACGGAGAAACAACACCAGGCGGATCCTATTCCCTATACTGGCAGCAAAGAAGAGGCTAAAACACGGCTCCTTTCCATCCTTGACGATACGAAGCGCACCACCCGCCGGACGGTGGAGACGGATTACATCCACTATACCTTCAAAACCTGGCCAATCCCCTTTACGGACGACGTTGAGTTCCTTTTCGACGATGCCAACAAGGTCATCCACTTCCGCAGTGCCAGCCGCGTGGGCCACTCCGACCTGGGCGCCAACCGCAAGCGCATGAACAAGATCGTCAGCGCTTTCTCGGCCAAATGAGTTTCAAGTTGCACAACGGGGAGCGCTTGAAATCGCGCAAGGAGATCGGCCGATTATTCAGCCGTAAGTCAAAGTCCGCCACCAGCTATCCCATCCGCGCCGTCTACGGTTGGGCCGGTGAGCCCCGTAGCGAATTTCCGGTGCAGGTCACCTTCGTCGTCCCCAAGCGCCGCTTCAAGCGCGCCGTCGATCGCAACCGGATCAAGCGCCTGATGCGGGAAGCCTACCGCCTCCATAAAGACGAGTTGGCGCTGCCGCAGGTGCCAGGAGATGGGGAGCAATTAGCCGTCCTCTTCATGTACACGGGCAAGGAAGAAATGGATTTCAGCTACCTGGAACGGAAGATGGTAAAGGTGCTGAAGGGCATAAAGGGCTAAACGGGCTCACGTACTACGGGGCAACTATCCTGGCGGGAATTAAAGGACGGTCTCCATCATTCCAATTACTCAAATAAGCGAAACATCCCCGTCTCCTCGTCCGTCGACCGAGCAATCTCGTAGCTATCTCGGACGCTACGCCCCCGCACGAGGTACTGATAACAAAAGCTTATCGCAAAGTACAGTGCGGAACTCCCCTCCGGATAATCACCGGGCCCAAGGTATTGCTCAACTCCCCGACTCAGGAAGGCATCCGCCATTGCGTCCGTCCCACTCATACAGGCCGTTGATAATACCAGGGAATTGTTGAACTTCAGGTGAGCCTCGACTTCCGCCGAGCCTAAATACTTATTGAAAGCCTGGCCGGCCCGTAGCGACTCACCTAGTTCCTCCAAGTGGATACCTCGTTCATCGCCGTGCCCACACAGGATGATGAAGCCGGACCTTTTCTCCTGACCGTCCAGCAAGGCTACCAGGTGATTGGGTTGGCCGATACCGTACAGATTCACTTTGACGGACCAATTCTCCAGGCAGGCACGGAGGGCGGTACATTCCATGAAGTCGCCCAGATCAATGATATCTACTTCGGCCAGGTGCATAGGTTTCCGGTTGGTAATTCACTAATCCCGGACCAAAGCCACCCGCATCCGCTTAATGCGGTCCTCCAGTTTTTCGCTGGACATCTTTTCGCGGAGGCGATCCACAATGAGGGCAAAACTGAAGGGCGTAGCCTTCGCCGGCTTCTCGAAAAGAATGGTTTGGTTATTGATACGGTCCAAAGCGGCACGCAACCGCTCCTCCTGTAGCTGAAAGGTCACGATCTCATCGTAGGCCTGGGTGAGGAGCAGGTTATTCGGCTCATAATCAGTGAAGACGTCGAAAAAAAGTTTGCTACTGCTCTGGAGGTGTTTCTCCTTCTTCTGTTTTCCGGGGTACCCCTTAAAGATGAGCCCGGAAATGGCGGCAATGTCCCGAAAGCGTCGGCTGGCCATTTCCGTAGCGTTGATGCCGGCTTCCAGGTCTTCGGTAAGTGTTCCAGCGTCAAAAAGACCAGAACCAAGGGCTTCCTCGATGGGTATGGGCTGGTCGCTCAGCAACTCGAACCCATAATCGTTATTGGCAATCGTAAAGGTGAGCGGCGCAAACTGCCCGATCCGGTATGCAAAGAGACTGGCCAGCCCTTCGTGGATGCCCCGCCCCTCGCAAGGGTACATCAGCAAGTGGTATCCTTCCCGGTCGACGAAGTACTCGATCAGCAATTCGTCAGAGCCAGGGATGGCAGAGCGTTGGGCTTGGATATCCCGCAGCGGTTTCAATTTGGCCAACTCGGCGTCGTGGTAGTTCTCCGTCTTGAGGTGGGTCATGGCTTCCCGGAGCCGCGTCGATAGCTGGCTGGAAAGTTGCATCCGTCCTCCTTTCCAACTGGGGATTTTGCCCTTCTTGGCGTTGCTCTTGCGGACGAGGGCCTCCGTCCCCTTCACTTTGACGAGCTTGAGTGAGCGGCCGGCAAACCAAAAGGTATCCCCCGTCTTCAGGCTGGAGATGAAGTATTCCTCGATCGTCCCTATATAGCCGCCCCGGAGGTACTTGACCATCATCACCTGCTCGCTGACGATGGCACCGATACCCATCCGGTGCATCATCGCCACCCGTTTGCTGGTGACCTTATATACACCGTCTTCCACGACGACCTTGTGGTACTCATCGTATGCGCCGAGGCTGTTGCCACCGGTGGTGATGAATTCCAGGCACCAGTTGAACTCCTCCCGCGTGATGGAAGAGAAACAATAGGTCTTCTTCACTTCGGCAAAAATCTCATCCGGCCGGAAGCCTTCACTCACCGCTAGGGTAACGAGGTACTGAATCAGCACGTCGAAACTGCGGATGTACGGGATCCGTTGTTCGATCTGCCCCTCCGCAATGCACTGGCGCAGGGCCGAGGCTTCCAGCAATTCCAGACTGTGGGTGGGGACGAAATGAATAATGGATTTCGCCCCGGGCCGGTGGCCGGACCGTCCCGCTCGCTGCATGAACCGGGCCACCCCCTTCGGGCTCCCGATCTGGACGATGGTTTCAACCGGGCGGAAGTCCACCCCCAAGTCAAGACTGGCCGTACAGATGACGGCCTTGAGGGAGCCTTCGTGGAGGGCGTTCTCCACCCAGTCCCGCAACTCCCGGCCGATACTACCGTGGTGCATCGCAATGGCGCCGGAGAGATCCGGGTCCGCATCCAGAATGCGTTGGTACCAAATCTCGCACTGGCTCCGCGTATTCGTAAAGACCAGCGTGGAGCCGGAGGAATGAATGATCGGGATGACTTTCTGCAGCAGCTTGATCCCCAGATGGCCGGCCCAGGGGAAGGTCTCGATCTCGTCCGGCATCACCGTCGTGATTTCAATCTCCTTGGCGATCCCCGCCCGCACGATGACGCCGCGGGAACGGCCGTCCAGCAGGGTTTTGCCGTTTTCCAGACTCAGTTCGTGGGGGATTCCCTGGAGGACGTCCAGCGCTTCGGGTAGGTTACCGATGGTGGCCGATATGCCCCAGGTCCGGAATTCCCGTCCGCGAAAGCCTCTGAGGCGGGAAAGAGCGGTCTCCAGCAAAACGCCCCGTTTTGTTCCTACGAGTTCGTGCCACTCATCCGCCACGAGGACGCGGAGGTTGCCGAAGTAATCTTCGTAACCCTTACTCGCCAGCAGCAGGTGCAGCGACTCTGGGGTAGTGATGAGAATTTGCGGGGGCGACTTCTTTTGCTTAGCTCGTTCCGAAGTCGAGGTATCACCCGAGCGGATGCCGATCTTCCAATCCAGCCCCAGGTCTTCGGCGGCGCGTTGGGCGGCACCCTGAATTTCGCGGGTCAGGGCACGGATGGGAGTAATCCAAATGGCGCGGAGTCCGGACTTCTTTTTGGTGGTAGCCTTTGCTTGCTTGCCCTCTTCCCCGGCACCTGCGGCAGCGCCCATCTCCTTCTCCCGCAAACCTTCGAGCAGGATGGGCATGATGAGGGAGTAGGTCTTGCCGCTACCGGTGGGAGCATTGACGAGGCCGTTCTCCCCGTCGAGGTAAGCGTTCCAGGCTTCAAGCTGAAAGGGAAAGGGCTTCCACCCCTGCTGGGTGAACCACTTTTTACCGCGGCCGATGAGTTCTCGGCGGGCCTGTTTTGTTGATGTCTTTACCACTGCCCGTTGGAACGGAAGCGGCGCGGGATGGTTCTGGGAACTAGAAGTAGCTATTCACAACCCATGTCGATCTTGCTCTGCGCGTCGCTGTTGGGGAAGCACTCGCCGCTGAGCACGGCATCGGGCACGAAACGCTTGAGATTGGGGTCGTACAGACCTTCGGCGAGGAACTCCGTAAGGTCGGTCACTTCCTCATCGGTGAGGTAAAGTGGGTGGAAGAATTCGGACACGTTGGCCGCCGGAACGCGGTCGTTTTCAACGACTCCGGCGTTAAAGTATTCCACCACGTCGCGGAGGTTATCCTTACTGCTGCCGTGGAAGTAGAACGGCATATCCTTGGTGTTGTACACCTGCGGAACCTTGAACTTATAAAGGTCTTCCTCTCGGCGGGTAAAGTCACCCCGGCCAAGGTTACGTGTATCGTCCAAACCAGTGCGAAGAGCGCCGCCGGGGATGTCGCAGAGATCGTTTACACCAACGGCGTGAAAGGTGTTTCCGTTTAGCGCGGGGCCATTGTGGCAGCGGTAACAGCCGGCTTTTCCGAAGAAAAGTTGCGCGCCTTTTTTCTGCTGGTCCGTGAGTGCATCTTGGTCACCCTTCAGCCACTTTTGCCACGGTGCATCGCTGGGCAACAGCGTGCGGATGTAGGCTGAGAGGGCAAAACTCATCGCCACGCGGCCGTAGCGAGCGTCGCCCTCAAAATCGGGAAAAGCGCGGTCGAAGAGTGGACGGTAATTGAGGGTGTCGAGCAGGTACTCGTCGGTGCTCATCCGGTGGGTGATGGTGCCTTCGATGTTCTGCGCTTCGAGTCCGTCAAGGCCCAGGAAATTAACTTCCGTGGCGGGGTCGAAAACACCCCAGACGTCTTCAACTTCGGCGTTGGCGCCATTAGCCCCGAAACGGCCGGCCCACATACTATTGGTCACGTACGCAACGCCGAGCATGGAAAGCGGGCGGGCGCCCTGGGCGTCGATGTCGTCTTCGTCGTAATTCTGGTCCATGACACGGCCGCTGCCGAACGTACCGAAACCTAATCCACCATCGGCGATACCCTGGGCGGCACCGGCGGTAAAGCCAGCCTCTGGCACGTGGCAAGTGGCACAGGAGAAAGTCCGTAACTGACTGGTTTGCAGCGCGTCGCGGCCGAGGGCAGTTTCGAAGAAGAGCATTTTGCCCAGTTCGATCTTTTCTTCCGTGAGGGGGTTGCCCACACCGGCGGGGATGCCGGCCAGGTTGCTGCCGTCGGGTAACTTGTAGGAATTCAAGGAGTTGTCTTCGCTCAAACGAATCAACGTGCGCTCCAGCTCGGCGTCGAGCGGAGACATTGCCTCATCCTGAATGCACCCGGAAAGGAGCACCGCGAACAGGGCTAGGGCCGTCAAATGGGGTAAAAACAATTTCATATAGGAGACTATGGAAAACTAAAACTCAAGTATTAACGCGCACTCTAAAGCACAAATATACGTCATTGCGGGTTAGTCGATACTTCAAATAATTCTCACAAATTGGCGACAAATTGAACACAATTTGTTTAAATACATTATCTTTGTCAACATCCACGCATACGGTGGCTAACGGCAATTTATCGTGCCTGGTTTAGACCACCCCTCCCCCTTTTTTCCTTCGCCTCCTCCCGTTTTTTTCGTGGCTCCCATCACTTGCTAATTTATTGTTATGCATTCGGACACGCACGCCCGGGTAGCACTCAGCCGCGTACCGGGTATTGGCGCGAAACTTTTCCGTTCCTTAATCCATCACTTCACCTCGGCCGACGATGTTTTGCGGGCGCGGCCGCAGGAGCTATGCGAAGTGGAGGGGGTAGCCGAAAGGACGGCCCACGCCTTTACCTCGGAGCGGCACCTGAAAGAGGCGGACGCCATCCTTCACCACGCAGAAAAGAGCGAGGTGCACATCCTGTGTTGTGTGGATGATGATTATCCAGGACGGCTAGCCAAGCTCGCGGGGTCTCCCCCGATCCTTTATCACCTCGGGCAAACGGATCTACAAAACAAACGCACGGCGGCCGTAGTCGGCACCCGGGAAATGAGTAGCCGTGGGAGCCGGCAGATCGACCTGCTACTGGATCCACTGGCGGAATACGACCCTCTGATCGTCAGCGGCCTGGCTTACGGAGTAGACATTTACGCCCACCGCCGTTGCTTGCAAATCGGTCTACCGACGCTTGGCGTGATGGGTTCCGGCTTTGGCCACGTCTACCCCGCCGCCCACGCCCGCACGGCCTTAAAGATGGTGGAAGCGGGCGGCGGCATCCTGACGGAATATCCGTACTGGATGAAACCCAACCGGGAGCACTTCCCGGCCCGCAACCGAATCGTAGCCGCCCAGAGCGATGTTACTGTTGTGGTGGAATCAGCCACCCGGGGCGGCTCCATGATCACGGCTCGAATGGCCCACGACATGGGCCGCAAAGTAGGGGCCTGTCCCGGCCGGGGTGGCGACCCACTGACGGCCGGTTGCAACGCCCTCATTAAAAAAGGAAAGGCCCACCTGATTGAAGAGGGGCAGGACCTGATTGACCTCATGAAGTGGAAAGGAGCGGTGAAGGGTACCCAACGCCGGCTATTCGATGATCTTTCCGCGGCCGAACAGCAGTTGGTTTCCTGCTTGCGGGACCAGGAAGCCGTTGATATCGATACGCTGCATCACCTGATGTCGGAGCCACCGGCCCGGCTGGCGGGCACCCTGCTCATGCTGGAAATGAAGGGGCACATCGTTTCGCTACCCGGCCACCGTTACCGGCTGGCTGGTGGGTGAGAATGGAGTGCGCAATATTGAACTGCCAACATTTAACCTGGGCTTCACTTGCGGCCCAACGGAGACCTTATCTTCGCCGTATGAAACCAGCCTACCTGATCTGCACCCTGCTGAGCCTAGTTTTCCTGACCTCCTGCCCTCCGGCACCGACCACGACCACCGGGACGAAACCCACCGTTCGCTTACCAACGATCAAACGAGCCGCCGTTAACTATACCGGGAAAAAGCCAAAAAACATCATCCTGATGATTGGGGACGGGATGGGCATCAGCCAGATCACCGCTGGTATGTACATGAATAATAACCGGTTGAACCTGGAGCAATTCAGGAGCCTGGGTTTGCACAAATCCTACAGTGGGGATAACCTCATAACTGATTCCGCTGCGGGAGCCACGGCCTTTAGCGCGGGGGTGAAGACCTACAACGGAGCGATCGGCGTGGGCATGGACAAGAAACCCGTCAGGACCATTCTCGAAATGGCCGAAGACGCAGGGATGCCAACCGGGCTGGTCGCCAGTAGCTCAATTGTCCACGCTACGCCCGCCAGCTTCGTGGCTCACAATGAGTACCGTAAGAACTATGAAGCCATCGCGGCCGACTTCCTAAAAACTGACGTAGACCTCATCATCGGCGGTGGCGTCAAGTTCTTCGAACGCCGTGAGGTCGACAAGCGCAACCTCTCGGAAGAACTTCGTGCGAAGGGCTACGACGTGGACAACTTCGTCAAGAAAGACATGAAGGACGTCAAGCCCAATGTATCCAAAAACTACGCCTACCTCACGGCGGATGGTGAGCCCCTCCCCTTCTCTCAGGGCCGGGACTACCTGGTGGGTGCCGCCCGGTTGGCTCCCGACTTCCTTAACCAGCGGGATAAAGAGAATAAGGGATTCTTCCTCATGATTGAAGGCTCCCAAATTGATTGGGGTGGCCACGCCAACAATAGCGATTACATCATCTCTGAAATGTTGGAGTTCGACCAGGCGATTGGGGAGGTTCTCAAGTTTGCGCAGCAGGACGGAGAAACACTCGTCATCGTTACGGCGGACCACGAAACCGGTGGCTACGCGATTCAGAACGGTTCCGAGATGGGCCGAATTGATGGAGCCTTTACGTCGGATTACCACACGGCGGCGATGATTCCCGTATTTGCCTACGGGCCCGGGGAGGAGTTGTTCCGGGGCATCTACGAAAACACGGCCATCTTTGACAACATGAAAGCGCTCTACGGTTTTTGACCAAGCCATTTAATCGATGTTAGTCGGCGAGGGGCGTAACTAACGGGATGCTACCGGGTTAGAATGACGCTGGAGTTGAACCTCTGCCTAATAATTCTTGACCGGGCGCGTTTAAAGCTTCCTAGCTATTCACTCAACTCGTTTACAATCACAACTACCATGAGGCGAATCTTTCTCTTTGCGTTGCTCTTTTGTTTTGCAGTAGCACTACCCGCTCAATCCACTACTGCTACGACGGTAAAAACCACGGCCGTGGAAAAACTGGACCTTCGTCCGAAGCAGGAAAAAGCACTACTAGCAATCGCCAAAGTGGTGAAGAAAGAGATTGCTTTACTACGTGAGCAGGGGGAGTTCTACGTGGGGTCACCTGCGTTGCGAGACCTTCGCCATAAGGAAGAGCGGATGATCAGTGAAGTGCTCACCGAGAAGCAGTACGCGAAGTATAAAGAGTTGGAGGCATCCTCGGCACTAGAGAAAAAGTAACTGAGGCAGTTCCACTACGCAAGTTCATTTGTCGGCAAACCGTAAACATTGTGGGGTGCTCATTTCATCTACCGATGCTTACGTATCTTGCGTGGCTTTTAGTCGGTTGGTGGAAGCCTTGTTAGTAACGGCCTTGCCATTCCGGTTTTATGACACAACAATAAGTGAGGTACGGCCTTTCATCATCCTACCAGTTTAAACAATAAGATTTTGGATACTACCCCGAACACCAGCGTTGAAGAAATCAATTCCAGTCTCCGCCACTGGAAGTCCATCGTAGCTAAGTACCAGGAGTCCAACACGCCACGGGCGATTGGCCAGCTGTTCAGCAGTTTTGGGCCGTTTGTGGCCCTTTGGATTGCGATGTATTTCAGCGTGGACTACAGCATCTGGCTGACCCTAGCGTTGGGCGCCGTCAATGCGTTCTTCCTCGTGCGCATCTTCATCATTCAGCACGATTGCGGCCACTATTCCTTCCTGCAGAAGCGGAAGGTCAATGATGCCATTGGCTTCATCTGCTCTTTCTTCAGCTCCATTCCCTACACTTACTGGGCCCGCGTCCACAGCTATCACCACGGCCACACCGGCCAGTTGGAGCACCGCGACATTGGTGACATCGACTTCCTGACGGTGGATGAGTACCGTGACCTCGGTAAGTGGGGCCGCTTTAAGTACCGGATCTTCCGTAGCCCGATCGTGTTGTTTGTGGTTGTACCCGTGATCTACCTCGGCGTAGTGCTGCGCATCCCACGAATCACTTTTGATGGTTGGGGCAAAGTCCACCTGAAACAACACATCAATAACATCTCCATTGCGGCGGTCTACATTGGTCTGGGTTTCCTACTGGGTTGGAAGTCCTTCCTGATCGTACAGGGTTCCATCATCTTCTTCTTTGGCATCATTGCTTTCTGGTTCTTTTACGTCCAGCACCAGCACGAGCACACGTTCATGCAGTGGACGAAGAATTGGGATTACCTCACGGCCGCCATTAAGGGAGCGACTTTTTATAAGCTTCCCCGCTGGCTGCACTTCCTGACGGGTAACATTGGTTACCATCACATCCACCACCTGAGCAGCCGGATCCCGAACTATAACCTCCGCCGTTGCGCTAAGGAGAACCCCGTACTGCAGAAGTACGTTACAAAGATCAGTTTCTTCCAGAGCCTGCCCATGATGTTCAACAAGCTCTGGGACGAAGAGAAGCAGCGAATGATCAGCTTTAAAGAATTCTACCAAAGCGAAGGCAAGGCAAGCGTGGCGGGATAGATAAACAACCATACCTGAAACGAGGTGGTTTGGGAAAATTAGCGCGACGTTATTTCCGTGTCTACCTAGGCAGAAAATTTAAGCATAGCCATAGCTACGGTTCAATTTTCTAACGACGGTAGACGCGGAAAGAACAAGCGATAAATTCTCAAACCACTTTGATTCAGGTATACATGGCCGATACGGCAATTTGCTGGCTGCGTAACGACTTGCGCTTCCACGATAACGAAACCCTGGTGAGTGCCCTCGAGGCCCACGCCAGGGTTTTGTTGGTTTATACGCTCGACCTACGGTTGTTTGAACGTCTACCGAACTTATCCTTCCGTAAAACCGGCGTCCACCGGGCCGCTTTCCTATTGGAATGCCTGGAGGATCTTCGGCAACGGGCCCGGTCCAAAGGTGGTGAGGTGGCCGTGGTCCCCACATCCGCACCCGCGGCAGCGCTGAAAAAACTAGCGGAAGAAATTGGTGCGAAAACCATCTACGCCCAAGCGGAGATTGCCAGTGAAGAAACGACCGACGAAGCCGCCGTGGCGGCCGCTATGGCTGAATCAGGTGGCGAGTTAAAACTGACCTATGGCAAATCCCTCTACCACCGGGAGGATGTTCCTTTCGAAGCTTTAGAGACTCCCGAGCCATTCCGCAATTTTCGCAAGCAGGTAGAAAAACTTCCCGTACGTTCAATGGTGGAAGAACCCACCAGGCTAACTGGGCCGGAAAATTTCACCTACCCGCCAACTCCTAGTTTGGCAGATCTGGGCTTTAAGGAAGAAGGCAGCCCCGCCTACCCCGGAGGGGAAACAGCCGGGCTGAAACGCCTCGCCTACTACCTGGAGGAAACCCACCTCGTGATGAAGTACCGCTCGACGCGGAATAGGAGCCTGGGGCCGGATTACTCTACCAAGTTCTCCCCCTACCTGGCCATCGGGGCCCTTTCCCCGCGGATGGTTTATCACCGCATTAAAGACTACCAACAACAAACGGGGAAGAGATACGTGGGAAACAACATCCTATTTGAGATGCGCTGGCGAGACTATTTCCTATTCCTTGGCGTCAAGCATGGCGATGGGATCTTCCGCCCTGGCGGTCTGAAGAATCGGCCCCACGATTGGTCCACGAATGAGTCACTGTTCGAACGGTGGTGCCTCGGGCAAACCGGCTTACCCTTTGTAGACGCCCACATGCGGGAACTTGCCGCGACAGGATTCATGAGTAACCGCGGCCGGGTGAATTGCTCCAGTTTCCTGACGAGGGATTACGAAATCGACTGGCGTTGGGGTGCCGCCTGGTTTGAAAATAAATTGATCGACTACGAAGTGTGCGCCAACTGGTTCAACTGGCACACGCAGGCGCTAGAGATCTACTACACCAGCCCGCCCTGGCAAGGATTGAAGTACGACAAAAAGGGGGAATACGTAAAGACGTGGCTACCCGAATTAGCGGACCTCCCCGCCCCGCTCGTACACGCCCCCTGGAAAATGGAGGAAGAAGGAATGTTGGACGGCCTGGAATTCGATCTCGACCAGGATTACTACCGTCCGGGCATTAGCAACTCCAAATGGGACTGGGCGTGGACGCGCCTCAAAACGGGTGACGCATCCAGCCCTAAGCGGAGGAAGAAAAAAAGCTAGGCTGTATCACTCTTCAGTGATAATGGCGGAAACCCGAGCGGCACGACGGGCTGGCAACAAGGAAGCCAATAAACCGATAGTAAGTACGGTTACCCCCACAACAAGGAAATCCACCAAACGAAATGAGATGGGATAAGGCTCCATCATCAGCCCGGGCAGATTGACCAAGCTGAATGTTTTTTGAAGTACGTATAGCACGATCGCCAGCAAAAAGCCTACCGCTAAGCCGAGGCTACTGAGCAGTAAACCGACCCGCAAAAAGATGTTTCTGACGTTCTCCCCCGTCATTCCCAAACTGCGGAGAATGGATATATCGCTTCGTTTCTCCAGGACGATCATCCACAGCGCACCAATGAGGTTGAAACTGATGACCACCATCATAAGCATGACGATGGCGAAGGCGATCCACTTTTCCACCTGCATGATCTTGAGAATGCTATTTTCCTGCTGATAACGGTTTTCTACAACGTAATTGTCACCAAGGGTGGCTTGCACTATTTCAGAATAGTCCTGGTCCACCCCTGCTGCCGTCAGTTTGATCTCCAGTGAACTGACCGTACTGTCGCTCACGCTCAGTAAGTCCCTAGCCTTGCGAAGTGGAATGAGTACGGCCTCATTTTCAAAGGCCTCCTGGCTACGGATGATACCCGTAGGCTGAAAGTCGCGCGTCAGGTAGGAGCTACGGCCGGTGGTGAGGAACCCTCCCCCACCCCTGGGTTTTGGCCGGGCCATGTACACCCGGACCTGCTCGAACTGGTTGAGTGGGTCTACCCCTAGCGCCATCGCGAGCTGATTACCAATCACGGCATTGGAGGCTCGCTCGGGATCGGCGTACAGCGCGTAGGAGCCGTCGCGCACCATGGTATCAATTCCGTTGATGGCCGCATACTGGAGGTCAACCCCTTTGATCCGCCCCGGGCTGCGCTTGTCCTGGTAGCTGAACATGGCCGTCTCTTCCAGTGTCGCGGAGATAACCGCGATTTCGGGGAGCTCAGCTAGGCTGGCCTGAAGTTCCGGAGTGATTTCGAACGTCTTCCCCTTAGCTGCAGTGATCCGGACATCCGGATTAAGGTTGTTGAAAAGATCCAGGAACAAATCCTCAAAACCATTGAATACGCTCAGTACCATAACCAGCGCCGCCGTGCCGATGGCTACACCAAAAGCGGCAATCAGGGTAATGATGTTGATCGCGTTGGTAGACTTGCGGGCAAACAAGTACCGCCAGGACATTTTTGCCGGCAAATTCATGGCGTAAAGGTAACCGAATAGATCAGCTTAGGAATGCGGTGCAGTTCTTAACGAATGGAGCAGTCGCACAGGTCTATTGGCGGTACAGATGGACACCGTAAATTTCCTAATATCATGTCAGTTTCCGATGCGCTACTTCAATCGGTTCAGGAGTTTATTGAGGCTATCGATCTCACTATCAGAAAGGCGATCAGCAATGGCGCCCTCGAAGTCAGGCCGGTTGCGCAATACTTCATCAAGCAACTCCTTACCCTTTTCGGTGATGCGCGCGCGGTTGCTTCTCCGATCAAAGTCCGATGGGAACTTCTCGAGGAGTCCTTTTTTCTCCAGGCGGTCAATGAGACGGCTAGCGTCGGACATCTTATCCGCGAGGCTTTTTCTCACTTCCTGAATGGAAAGAGATTCGGGGTATTTAGCGGCCAGAATAGAAAGTATCGTTGATTGCTTAGGGGTGATTCCCAGCGGTAACAAATGCTTTCTTGATAGATTACTCAGCCAACTAGAAGACTGTGAAATGTTATAATGCAAGTCTTCATATCGATTACTACCACCGGCCAAAAAGCCGGAAGAGTCAACTTGGTTTACCATAATATAGTTTGTTGCCGAAAGGCTAAATGCACGTTGAAAATTTGTCGGTTGCTGGGTTTTCAACGAAGCGCCCGGTCGTTCATCCACCTGAAAACAGGCAAAACGCACGTACGGGATTTTCAATAAATTGGTAAACCAAAGGTACAAAATCATACTGAAAATATTGAAAACACTACACTTTTTTGGAGGCTACACTAATGTTTATTAGTGTTTAGACAGATGTTCGACAAGTCGGTCAATATTTAGGCAAAAATATCATGCCGGTTTTCACACCCTCATTAACGATAGTTTAACCCCTTGGCTTACACCTGAGGATGGCCCGGGGCGTTTACCTACCAAACACATCCAACACATGAGAAAGCTGTTCTTCTGTCTCGTTCTTTGCTTTGGTTTCACCCTCACACTCTCCGCTCAGGACCGGCAGTACCTAAATGCATCGGATAGTGATCCAGAGGCGGTCGCGCTGCTCTCTTCGCTTCGAACCAAGTACGATGCTTTTGAAGCAATCAGAGCGGACTTCAGGTTGGACATAGCTTTTCCGGGCCAGCAAGTAGAAACCCAAACCGGGCAAGTCAGCCGAAAGGGAGACGCCGTTCGCTTTAAGCTCGGGCAGCAGGAGGGGATCGTCAACGATCAGGCCGCCTACATCATTCAGCACGGCAACAAGGAGGTGATGATCAATAACTTACCGGAGCCTGGCGAATTGAATGGAGTGCTCACCCCCCAAACGCTGTTCAGTTTCTACGAGGGAGATAACTACGTTGTTGCCATCACTGGCACTGAAACCATTAAGGGCCGCGCCGCAAAGATCATTGAACTGAAGCCCGTCAACCGCGACGAAAGTGAGTTCACCAAGATGCGCCTACAAGTCGACGCTAAGGCTAAGGAACTCATCAGTATCCAAGCCTTTTCACGGGACGGCACCAATTTCACCTTTCACCTGGACAAGACGGAGGGGAACCCTACCCTCGCCGCAAATACCTTCACGTTCAGCAAGACCGATTTTCCCGGTTACCACGTAGAGGACCTCCGCTACTAATCCGTAGCGGACAACATAGTATAAGCCGATAAGGGATAAGCTTGGGGAACAAGTTTATCCCTTTTCTTCTTTTAGTGGCATGAGTAAAGCAACCATCGTCATCGCCGGCGCCACGGGATTTATCGGACGGTGGTTCATCGAAAGGTTTCACGAGGATTTCAACATCATCGCACTGAGCCGAAGTGAAATGAAACCCGATGCTGACTACCAAAAGGCAGCGTGGCGAAAGGTAGAATTGTATTCCCTCAGTTCTACGGAGGAGGCGCTGCAGGGAGCCGATTACGCACTTTATCTCGTGCACTCGATGCACCCCACTACTCGATTGCACCAGGGCACCTTTGAAGACACGGATCTTTTACTAGCGGATAACTTCGGCCGCGCAGCCAAACGAAATGGCCTCCGGCAGATCATCTTTATGGGTGGCCTATTACCGGAAGGTGAATCAGTCGATGACCTGAGCCGCCATTTACGCAGCCGTTACGAAGTAGAACAAACGTTGGGAAATGCCGGCACACCCGTAACCGCCCTCCGCGCGGGGATCATTGTTGGTCAGGGAGGATCATCCTTCGCCATGATCCGTAAGTTGGTAGAACGGCTTCCCGTCCTGATCTGCCCTTCCTGGTGCCAGTCGGCTACTCACCCGGTAGGGCTGCACGATGCACTGCAAATGATTCGCTACTGTGTTGGCCGGGAGGAGATGTACGACCAGCACTTCGACATCGGCGGATCGGACGTAACGAACTACATGGAGATGATCCGAATTACAGCTGACCTTATGGGGAAAAAGCGTCAGATCCGGCCGGTCAAGTTCTTCAGCCCGGGCTTCTCCAAAATGTGGGTGGCACTCTTCACAGATAACAGCCGGGAACTCGTCTCCCCCCTCATCGAAAGCCTCCGGCACGATCTGGTGGCCCAGCCCAATTCGCTACTGGAGCAATTTCCGGAACGGGCCGATTTCCGGCAGGCTGCCCGGCGGGCTTTGTTCGGTAAGGAGAAGTTACCCCCACTCCCGGAGCGGGTGCCTACGGAAGAGGAGGAAAAGAATACGGTCCGCAGTGTGCAGCGGCTGCCTAATCCCGAAGGGCACACGGCCACTTACGTAGCTCGTATTTACCAGCGCTGGCTACCCATTTTCTTTAAAACACTCATCCGGGTGGAAACGGAGGGTGATATCTCAAAATTTACTTTTGCGGGTACGCCATTACTACAACTCACCTTTATTCCGGACCGGAGTGATGATGAACGGCAACTTTTCTATATCACCGGTGGACGGCTCGTCAAGCGCAAGGACTACGGTTGGTTAGAGTTTCGGCGCGTCCTGGGAGGGCGGTACGTCATTTCTGCAATCCATGAGTTTGTCCCTGCGCTGCCGTGGTTCGTATACGTAGGGAGCCAGGCCAAAGCCCACGCTTTCGTGATGGACCGTTTTGGTAAATACCTTGCTGGGGACTAGTGGCCTAATGCTGAGCGGAAGGACAAGCAAAAGCGGTAGTGATTATCCTAAAGATCAAGCACCATCTTCAGCGTCTTTCCGTTAAACGAGACGATGCGAAAACCCATTCGCTGGTACCACTGGGCGGCGTGGTTGTCCCCATTAACGGAAAGGGAAACTTGCTTATCTCCCCTTTTCCGCAGGGCATCGAGGAAGTGATTCATCAAGTGGTTGCCAATCCCGTTGCCGCGGTGGCCCTTCTTGATGGCGATGCCCAGTTCCGCAACGTCGGGGCTGATGAAGCCATAGCCCGGTTCTTCTTCGGTGAAGCGGCGGCTCCAGATTCCTCCGATTTCCTCCCCATCCTGCAAAATGATGAAACCGAGGTCTCCGTCTTTCCCCCAGTATTCGTAGTACCGGCGTAATTCCGGCTTTCGGATCTCCTCAAAGGGAATGGCCGGCTCCCCGGGCGGCTTGTAGAGTGAAGAATGAAACAGTTCGTGAAAGAAGGCCGTCGAGGTACTCTCCAGTGGTTTAAAAGTGTAGATCATCGGGCGGTGGTTAGCTGGTTAAGGGCGGGTAAGGTACACCAGTTTCTGGTTAGGGGTAAACAGGTCACCAGGCTACTAAAAGTCAAAGTCGTGCGGGTCTGGCCCAAAGTGGTGGCCCCGCTCCAATTCGTCGATCGCTACCATATCTTCTTCACTCAGCTCAAAGTCGAACAGGTCACCATTTTCTTCGATGCGGCCTTTATTGGTGCTCTTCGGGATGACGATAATATCGTTCTGCAGGCACCACCGAAGGACGACTTGTGCCGCCGTCTTGTTATACTTCTCCGCGATGGTAGCGAAGAGCGGCTCCTCCAAAAACTTCCCTTGCATCAGTGGGCTCCAGGCGGTGATGGCAATGTTGTGCTCATCGCAAGCTGAGATGGCTTCTGCCTGCACCAAGTAGGGGTGGTATTCGATCTGGTTGACGGCCGGCTTTACGGTGGCCACTTCCAGGATATCCTGTAGGTGCTCATCCATGAAATTGCTCAGACCAATGGCTTTCACTTTACCCGCTTTTAACGCAGCTTCTAATTCCTTCCAAGCCTGCTGATATCCGTCGACTGGCCAGTGGAGTAAAATCAGATCGACGTACGTCACTCCCAACCGTTGAAGGGATTCATCCAGTGCTGCCGTGGTGCGGCCGGCTCGGATGTCGTCGTTCCAGATCTTGGTAGTCAGCCAAATCTCTTCGCGGGGGACGTTGGCGGTAGCGAGCGCCTTACCGACGGCTTCTTCGTTTTTGTAAATCTTGGCCGTATCGACGTGGCGGTAACCGGCGTCCAGCGCCCAGTGGATGGCGTTAATTACTTCTTCGCCATTGCCGCTCTGCCATACTCCCAGGCCAAGTTGGGGCATCTCGAGACCATTGTTCAATTTAATTTTCATCATAGCTCAGCAACGCCCCACTCCGGTGGAGGTTCAGGCACTACACTAAACCCGTCTGTTTAAAGGACCCTACGTGACGCTTGAGAGCTCATCTCACCTGCCCCTCGCCGGTAACAATCCACTTGTAGCTCGTCAGCGCCGCTAAGCCCATGGGGCCACGGGCGTGCAACTTCTGGGTACTGATGCCAATTTCTGCCCCCAATTCAAATTGCCCCCCATCCGTAAAAGCCGTGGACGCGTTGGCGTACACTACAGCGGCATCAATCTCCCGCAAGTAACGGTTAATCGTTTCTTCGTCATCACTCACGATGGATTCACTGTGCCGGCTCCCGTACTTGTTGACGTGAGCGATCGCTTCCCCCGGCTCACCTACCGTTTTTACCGAAAGCTTCATGGACAGGAATTCCGTTCCAAAGGAAGTCTCATCCGCACGGTGAAGTAATTCCGCTGGATACTTACCCTCTAGTGCGGCGTAAGCTTCCTCATCAGCAAAAATTTCGCAATTGTGTTCTGTACCCAAGATTTTTACTAATCCTGGCAGCTTATCGAGCAGGCTCTCGTGCAGGACAATGCAGTCCAGCGAATTACAGACACTGACGCGGCGGCTCTTGGCATTCGTGATGATATCTCTCGCCCAATCCACATTGGCGGAGGCGTCTACGTAAGTATGGCAGATACCCGCGCCCGTTTCGATGACCGGTACGGTAGCATTCGCCCGGACGTGATCGATGAGTCCCTGACTTCCCCGGGGAATGATGACGTCGACGAGTCCGTCAGCGGTAAGGATTGGGCTCAGGGCCTCCCGTTCCGCCGGGGCCAGGTAACAGGCGGCCGGTAAGCCATTGGTGGCAAGTGCCTCGTCGATCAATTTTTTGATGGCCAGGTTACTGTCCTTCGCGTCCCGACTTCCTTTGAGGGCGGAGGCGTTACCACTTTTCAGGTTGAGAGCGAAAACATCAAAAGTTACATTGGGCCGGGATTCAAAGACGATCCCCACCACGCCAATGGGAACGCTAATGCGCTTCAGCCGAAGCCCATTTTCTAATGTCCGCTCTTCCAGAATGGCTTCCAGTGGGCTGGGTAATTCCGCAACTCTACGTAAGTCCACGGCGATAGCGTACAGTCGCTCTTCATTCAGCAGGAGGCGATCAAACTTAGGGTTGGCGGGGTCCATTCGGGCAAGGTCCAGCGTATTGGCGGCGAGGAGTTGGGGGATACACTTCTCCGTCAAATCAGCCAACGTGAGGAGGCAGGCATTTAGCCGCTCTTCCGGCATGCGGTTCAATTCCAAAGCCGCGGTTCGGAGACGAGCCAGGTCAAGGGTGATACTTTCTTGGAGGGAAGTGATCGTCGAAGTCATACTTAAAGGTAGTGCGTAGCCCATTCGGTCAGAACCTGCGGTGCTCAAATGGCTCGACCAGTTATGGCGGATATTCCGACTACCAAATGGCATCGGGTCAATGATCGAAGTGGGGGAGAATATAGATTAGGAGGGCGAGGAAACTTTGCTGCGCCCAATAGCGCTAAGCGCCAAAGCGGCGGTGGATCAACCGAAGCGTCTTCAGCCGCTTACCGCGGTCGTCGAAGATGGAAATGAGGTACATGCCATCCGGCAGGTCCTTGATGTCGTAGCCCGTGGTGCCGGCCGGGCGGTCGTAGCGGAGGACGCGTTTGCCGACGGTGTTGGAAATATCAACGCGGCCAACTTTTACACCACCGGGTACTTCGACGAAAAAGCGTTCGCGGGCGGGGTTCGGGTACAGATTCACCCGGCTGGGGGCGGGGCGGCGTAGTTTTGGTACTGAAGTGCTTGAGCTAGCGCCCGTTGTAGAAGCCGTTTCGGCCTTGCGGGAAACGCGGGTCGTAAAATTCGCCGTACCCAGGTTTACGCCCGGTACGTTAGCGTCCTTGAAGATGACGCCCACTGTGCCGAGACCGGTCTGGCCACCGCAGTTGAGCACTACCGCGAACTGAGCGCTTTCACCCGGCCCGATGCGTACTGGCTTCGTAGCCTCCTCGGCGGTGCGGGGGACGATGAAGGGCGTGGCATCGTTGCGGCGGCTGAAGGTGCCGTAGTTCCACCGGCCCGGCTTTTTACCCGCGAACTGTTCCGGCACGAGATCAACTGCCTTATCACCCGTATTCGTTACGGTGATGTTGGTAATATCCTGGTAACCGTCTTCGAAGTTATCCACCACCACTTCCTTGGTTACGTTAGACGGCTCAATACGCAGGGAAGCAGTTTGCGCAAAGCAAACCGTACCTACGAAGAGCAGTAGTAACGTAAAGATGGATTTCATTCAAGGTCTGTTTTGCGGGGCGCTGGTCGGCGGCTTACTGCCAAGTTAACTCAGAAAGCACCCTCGGAGTTAACAAAGATGCGCCAATAATTACGATGTAACGGAAAAAAGTCGGCCGTTACGCAATAATTAACGGTTCAGTCCATTGCGTCGCTCGATCATCGCTTCTTGCTCCCTTAGTTGGCACCTGCGGCAGCGCCCCGTTCTACGTCTATTCAGCTCCACCATACCTTATATATAAGGTCATTTATCACCCGATTTTGCTCAGCGCTCGGTAAAGGCGAGCAATCGCTACGACCGCTAAGGGACTGACTATTACCTTTGCCCGCCCAAGAAAAAAACTATGAAAGTTTCCCTCAACTGGTTGCGCCAGTACCTTGATATCGACCTGGACGCGGAAAGCATCGGCCAGATCCTCACCGGCACCGGGCTGGAGGTAGAGGGCATGGAAAAAGTGGAATCCATCCCCGGCGGTTTGGCTGGCCTTGTCGTCGGCCACGTCCTGGAATGCGGCAAGCACCCCGGGGCCGATCGCCTGTCCCTAACCAGGGTCGATACCGGCGCGGGAGAACCCGTTTCTATCGTCTGCGGTGCTCCCAACGTCGCCGCCGGTCAGTACGTGATCGTGGCCACGGTCGGCGCCAAACTTTACCCCAATGAGGGTGACCCCTTTACTATCAAAAAAGGTAAGATCCGCGGCGAAGTTTCCGAAGGCATGATCTGCGCCGAAGACGAGATCGGCCTCGGCCAGAGCCACGACGGCATCATGGTCCTCGACCAGGAATACGCCCCCGGCACCCCGGCGGCCACCGTTTTTGAGCTCGAAGAAGACTACGTTTACGACATCGGCCTGACGCCCAACCGCTCCGACGCAACGAACCACCTGGGCGTAGCTTTTGACCTCGCCGCGGCGCTGAACGTGTTGCACGACAAGAATGTCAGGGTAGAGCGCCCCGACGTCAGCGCCTTTCAGGCCGGCGATGCGGCTCCGGTCAAGGTGACCGTCCACGATGCCACCCAGGCACCACGTTACGCGGGCCTGACCATCGAAAATTTGACCGTCGCTCCCAGCCCGGACTGGCTTCGGCAGCGCCTGCAGGCCATCGGCGTCAAGTCCATCAACAACGTAGTGGACGTGACCAACTTCGTACTGCACGAACTCGGCCAGCCCCTCCACGCTTTCGATTTAGATAAGATGGCCGGCGGCGAGATCCACGTAGAAAAACTACCTGAAGGCACCAAATTCACCTCCCTCGACGAGGTGGAGCGCACCCTCAGCGCGGACGATCTGATGATCTGCGATGGCCTGCACCAACCCATGTGTATCGCCGGCGTTTTCGGCGGTCTTGATAGCGGCGTGAGCGATACGACCACCCGCATCTTCCTCGAAGCCGCTCATTTCGAGGCCGGCACCACCCGCCGCAGCAGCATGCGCCACACCCTCCGCACGGACGCCGCCCGCGTATTCGAAAAGGGCAGTGACCCGAACGTGACGGTTTTCGCCCTCAAACGCGCCGCCCTCCTCCTCGAAGAACTGGCCGGCGGAAAAGTCACCAGCCAGCTGCTCGATCTCTACCCTAACCCGGTGGAACCGCTGAAAATTAAAGTGCGTGACCAAAAGATCCGTGAAGTCATCGGCGCAGATCTGGCGCGGACGCAGGTGCGGGGGATTTTGGAAAGCATGGATATGGGTGTCTCGGCACTGGATGACGAGACGCTGGAAGTAGCCGTCCCCACCAACAAATCGGACGTAACGCGGGAGATTGACGTGATTGAAGAAATACTGCGGATCTACGGTTTCGACAACGTACCGATCCCCGGCGAGATCACCACCGCCATGATCGTGGCCCCCAACCCGGACCCGAACTACATCCGTGAACTGACGGGTGACCTCCTCGTCGCTAACGGCTTCTACGAAATGATGGCCCTCTCCCTCGACGAAAGCCGCTACTACCAGGAAAAGGGAGAAGAAGGACAGCTGGAAGGCGTCGTTTACATTAACAACACCAGCAACGTCCACTTGGACATCATGCGCCCGGGGATGCTGCAGAGCGCCCTCGAAACGGTGGCCCACAACCACAACCGCCAACAGCAGGACTTGCGCCTTTTCGAATTCGGCCGTACTTACCACCTCGACCGGGAGAAAAACAGCCCCTACCAGGAGGTGAACCACCTGACGCTGACGTTGACCGGCCGCAAAACCGCCGAATCCTGGCACGGCGGACAGGCTAAAAACGACGCCAACTTCTACACCCTGAAGGCAGCCGTGGAAATCGTCCTTAAACGCCTCGGCGTGGATAATTACCGGACCGCCGAGGTAGAAGGCGACGACTACCAATTCGGCCTCCGTTACCACAAGGGGCCGATGGTACTGGCCGACTTCGGGCTCGTCCACACCAAACAACTGAAGCAACGGCAGATCAAATCCGACGTCTACTTCGCGGACCTCAACTGGGATAACATCCTTAAGGTTTTACCGAAGAAGCCAGTCCAGGTACAAACGCCGAGCAAGTATCCCTCCCTGCGGCGGGACCTCGCCCTGATCGTCCGAAAAGACGTCAAGTTTGCCGACATCGAGCGCCTGGCCCGCAAGGCGGAGAAGAAGTTCCTCACCGCCGTCAACCTGTTCGACGTGTACGAGAACGACGAGCAGTTGGGAGCAGGGAAGAAGAGCTACGCCGTCAGCTTCCAGTTGGAATCCGATAGCAAGACCCTTTCCGAAAAGGAAGTGGACAAAGCCATGCGGGGGATAGAGGGCAGCCTGACGAAGCAGTTGTCCGCGGAAGTACGGCGGTAGCAGAGACAGCGCTAACCGGGGCATCCCCAAAAATAAAGCCCCCGCTGGATGATCCGGCGGGGGCTTTTTGCTTGGTAGTCGAGGAGCTGATGCTTAGAACAACCAGCGCAGCGCGACCCGGTCGTAGTAGCTGAACTCACCGTCCGTGTCAGAAGGCCAGCAGGCGTTCATTTGGGAGTCGGTGTCGTAGCCTGCCGGCGTTCCGGGGATGCGCTGGGCGCCGGAAGAGCTCTGCCCTTCGTTGCTAAATCCACGGTTACAGGAGGAACGGTCGAAGAAATCCGTGTGGCGCAGGCCCAGGCAGTGGCCGATCTCGTGGCCGATCACGTGTTCGTTAGCCTGGCTATCCTCGTTGTCCATCCCCGTAAAGATGCGGACCCACTTATAGGGGTTCCCGTTGTTGTACGGGAAACCGGCCCGGCCGCCGGCGGTGGATTCGCTGTCGTCGCGGTAGACGACAATGTCGTAGAAGAGGTTGTTCCACCAGGACTTGTTGCCGAACTCCAGCTCGAGGTCGATCGTCAGGTTGAGGGCGTTGTAATTGGCCACGGCGTAACGAAGGCCGCGCTGTTGCTCCGCGTTCAGCCCGTCGGAGCCACCCGTGGAGCCCAGGATCTTAATGGTACGTTTCGTCACCCGGTTATTGGTGCGGTACTGCTTTTCGTCGTCGCCGGAAAAGGACTGGTAGAGCTTGAGTTGCTCCTTGGTCATCTCAATATCGTCGCTGACGACGTAGACGGTTTCGACGGTGCCGTCCGGGCGGGTGACTTCCTGGCGAATCGGGTTGCTGTAGTCTTCGGTCTGGCTCTGAATGTGGGCGAGGAGCGCGTCGTGGAGTTCCGGCCGGTCGGCGTCCTGGTGGTCGTTGTAGTCGTGGGTGACCTCCTCAACTGGTTGTGGGTTGGCGAGGCCTTCGTTGTCGGATTCGCAGCTGGAGAAAACGCCGACGGCGCAGAGGATGAAAAGGATGAACGTGTGTTTCATGGTGAATATGGATTAAAGAATGAATGAATAGTTCCTTCCACGCACAGCGATGGTGGGGGCGCGGTGGCCCGTTGTTTATACCAATACTGTTGAGGGGAAGTAGTACCGACCGTTGACGAATGACACTCACCGGCCGGTTACGTAAAGTTCATACCGGATGCAGACCAAGCGTTACGGCGGGCAAGAGAAAAATCGCTCACACGGCCGGTTTGGGGGGTGCTCATATAAGGCCGCAAAATTTCCTAAAAAGTTTTTCCCCGTAACGCAGCGCCGGCAACGGGCATAGAAAAGCAGTAACGCTGGAGAGAGCCTTCGGCGAGAAAAATCTTGACCATGACACTTTTCCAGGGAGGTACCTTCCACCGCAACGCCGCCGGCCAAATGATCAAGTCGGCCAACATTGAAATCGTTTTCACTCCGGAACACGGAGGCCGCCGCCGCCGCGTCACTAGTGGCAGCAGTGGGCGGTACAGTATTTCGTTACCTACCGGCCGCTACCGGGCGGAAGGTTTTCAAGGGGGCCGCCGCGTCTTCAGTACGGGAACTGGCTTTGTCGTCGCCCGGCGGGAACGGCAGACCTTCAACCTGATTATTTCCGGGGCACCACCGGCCAATTTTCGGGTGGAGTGGCCCATCCGCCCCCTGTGGCTCCGGCTTAACGGGGCGGACGGGTGGTTGGGCAACCCGACTACGGCGCTACGTACTTGCCCCAAACCCTGGAACCGGGGCCGGTTCACCCACTTTGAAGGCGGGTCCATCTACCATACCCCCAGTACCGGTGCCATTGCAATCCCCAGGGTAATTTTTGACGTATGGGCACGGCACGGCCACGAAAGGGGCGTGCTGGGTTTCCCCTGCCCTAAGCACTGGGGGCGCAACCTTTCCGCTTACCGCTTGAACCACCGGGACAGTAAGGTCCACCTCTTTGAAGGGGGCGTCCTCGTACTCCGGCCGAGCGGGACGGTAAGGGTAATCCTACATTCCGCCGTAACCGCCAGCCAGTTCAATACCCGTACGTGGAGTAAGCACGGGGAGATCAATAAGGACAGCCGGCCCTTCGTCGGGGCGCAGGGGCTCACCTATCATCCGGGGAACAGTGCCGCCGAACGCCGGTGGTTCGTCACCAAACACAGCAGCAGTTTGCCCGATCTGGACCAGATCGCCAAACTGGACAAGCACTTCAAAACGGTTCACGCCACCAACAACCTGGGTAATACGGTGGGTACGGACCACGCCGGTGATTGCGACGCCTGGCAAAACCGGATCTACGTGGCTTGCCAAGTCCCTCACTCCGTCGCGGTGCTGAACCGTAACCTCAAATTGCTGAGTAACGAAACACTGAAGCCCAGGGAGGACGGTGCCTTCCCCCTCGGCCAGGACAAACTTCCCTGGTGCGCCGTCAACCCCTGCGACGGGTTACTGTATACTTCCGTCTTTGACAATACGGACAAGATCCACGGCTTCGACATTCGCCGGGGATACCGGTACACGAAGACGATCACCATCGACCGGAAGATCGACCGGATCCAGGGGGGTGCCTTTACGCCAAACGGGATGCTCGTACTGGCCTCCGATGATCGGCGGGACCAATCCTTTGCCTACCTCAAGGTTTTCAACGGGCACTCCGGTGCTCTACTCGCCAGCCGTTCGGTGGAGCGGAAGTGGACGGACTCTACCTTTTCCGATCAAGAAATTGAAGGGGTGTGCTTTGCTCCGCGCGTCCCTTACGGAAAATGGACAGCCCTGCACACGATCATCATTAAAACGAACGTGCCCAATCGCCAGTGTTGGATCAAGCATTACCACATTCCGTCCGACCAGCTAAAGTGGTTGTAGGCTGGCGTAAGCGTTCCGCATCAACTAAATTCGGTCTTTTGGTCAGGCACCATTACGGTGGCCGGAGGGTTGGTTGAATGAATAGCGTTCCATCCTGCCATCCCCAATTTTTGGCACCTGCGGCAGCGCCACGCAGTTAGTCCCGCACTTAGTCGGGGCGCCCTGTTGGCCGACTGGAGCTGATGGCCTCATTCAACAAAGCAGGTGGTTAACTAAAAACATATTTGTTGTAACTTGGCCCGCGAACCCGTGACTGCGGGGAGATTTCACTTTTCCGACGTCACACCTTACGTAAACCATGGAACCGTTAGACTTACTTGACGGCCTGGAAATTAAACTCCGGCAACTTGCTGCTTCATCGGACCGCCAACGGGCGGACAATGAGCGGTTGGTGAACGAGAACCAACAACTAAAACGGGAACTCGACCGCCAGACTGGCATCGTGACCTCGTTAAAAGATAAATTAGCCCGTAACCAGACGGGCGCCGGCGAGGCCGTCAGTGATGATGCCCCTGCAAACGCTTCCTCCGCCGCCACTCACGCCGTGGACCGGGAGACGATCGAATTCTGTCTGCAGGAAATTGACCGGTGCCTGGAATGGCTACAACGCAACTGACCCCATGGCAAGCCCCAACCAGGATCTTCAATCCATCATCGTGATGATTGCCGGCCGACCTTACCCTCTGCGGGTCAAGGCCCGGGAGGAGAAGAACGTCCGGGAAATGGCCGACGAGATCAATGAACGCTTTAATGACTACCAGGTCAAGTTCAGTGATCGCGACAAGATGGACTGCCTCGTCATGACCCTGCTTACCTACGCCGATGAACTGCGCAACGTGCGCGCTAACGGTGACAATAGCCAGAACGGCGAGCTCTCGAAGCGTTTACAAACGCTGCACGAGCTGGTGGAAGGGATGCTCTAATTTATCGATGTTGGGATTTTCCTGCCGGACTAGGACACGCTAGCCCCACCGGTTCCCTACAATCGATACCAACCCATGGAATTTATTTATGCAATCGTCGGCCTCATCGTCGGTGTAGTTGCGATGTTCTTCGTCGCTTCCGGGCAAAAGAAAGCCCTCCTGGCGGATAAGCAAACCAAGGATACCACCACGAAAGCTCAGGCGGACAAGCTCCTCGCTGACGCCAAGCTGAAAGCCGAGAAAACCGTTTCCGAAGCCCAACTGAAGGCAGAGAAAACCTTCTCCGAATTCAAGGACAAGCAGGAGCAATTCAAGAAACAAAAGATCAAGGAAAGCCGGGATAAATTCCAGCGTTTCAAGGATGAGTTCAAGCAAGAAAAGGCCGACGAGCTCGTCGAACTCAAGGAAAAACGCGCCGCCCTGAAGGAGGAAGCGGACGCGATGAAAGAAGAGCGCGCCGGCTTCCAGAAGGAACGGGACGCCATCAACAAGGAACAGAAAGCCCTCATTCAGGAAGAGCAAAAGCTTACCCAACGCAACAAGAAACTCGACGAAGAACTCGCCCGCGCCAAACAGAAGCAGGAAGAACTGGATACCCAGCACGAGCGCTTCACCAGTGAGCTCGAGCGTATCTCCAACCTCACCGCTGACGAAGCCAAGCAACGACTGCTGGAGGACGTCAAACAACAGACCGCCAACGAAGCCCTTAACCTCAAGCGCCAACTCCTCGAGGAAGCCCAGAGCGAAGCGGCTAAGGACGCGCGCAAGATCATTATTAACACGATCCAACGCATTGGTGCCGCGGAAACAATTGAGAATACCGTCTCCACTTTCTCCCTCGATAGCGACAACGTGAAGGGGCAGATCATTGGCCGCGAAGGCCGGAACATCCGCGCCATCGAGACGGCCACCGGTTGTGAATTGGTAGTGGACGACACGCCGGAGACGATCGTTATCTCCAGCTTTGACCCCATCCGCCGGGAGATCGCCCGCCTTTCCCTGAAGCGCCTAGTCACTGACGGTCGGATCCACCCCGCCCGCGTGGAGGAGGTCGTCAACAAGGTCAAGAAAGAAATGAACACCCAGATCATGGAGATCGGTAAAAAGACCGTCGTCGAGCTCGACATCCACGGCCTGCCGAACGATCTGATCCGCTACGTTGGCCGGATGCGCTTCCGCTCCAGCTACGGGCAGAACCTACTGCGCCACTCCATCGAGACGGCCCACCTTTGTGCTACGATGGCCGCCGAAATGGGCATGAGCAAGAAGATGATCAAGCTGGCCAAACGCGCCGGCCTCCTCCACGACCTCGGTAAAGTTGCCGATGAGGATACGGAACTCAGCCACGCCCTCTACGGCATGCAGGTGGCCGAAAAGCTGAACGAGCACCCCATGGTCGTCAACGCCATCGGTGCCCACCACGACGAGATCGAGATGAACAATATCCTTTCTCACATCATCCAGGCCTGTGACGCCATTTCCGGAGCCCGCCCCGGTGCCCGCCGGGAGGTGCTGGACGGTTACATCAACCGCATCAAGGAGTTGGAAGAGATTGCGGTGAAGAACGACGGCGTCAGTTCTGCCTTTGCTATGCAGGCAGGCCGCGAGCTCCGCGTCATGGTCGAAGCTGACCAGGTTTCTGACCAGCACGCGGAAGAGCTATCGTTCAAGATCAGCCAGGAGATTCAGGAGAATATGCAGTACCCAGGGCAGATCAAGGTGATGGTGATCCGGGAGAAGCGGGCGGTTAATTTTGCTCGGTAGATTACGTGCCTCCGGCGGTTTCCTTGTACGGCTCTATTTCGGAGAGCGGGGGAGGTTGGGGAGGCCTCCGGCGGTTTTGCGTGGAATAGTTTCGCAGGAGTTCAAGAGATTGGGAGAACCAGAGTTTTTTAGATGCTTCGCATCATGTGGATTATTCTAGCCGCACGTAGCGTTTATACTTTCAGAGAAATTGTCCCGGAGGGACAAGCAAGTTAGCCCAGGGTCAAGGAGGCCATAGGCCGAACGACCCTGGGTTTTCGTTAATCAATGCCGCATTGCCACACGACCCTGGGTTTTCATCATTTACTAAGGCAAAGTCGTACGACTCCGGATTGCCGGTAATTCCCGCCACAACGTTTTGTTTTGCCCCGGAGGGGTAAACCTAGTAGCCCGGGGTTGGATCGGAACGATCTCGCCCCGGGTTTTCGTTATTTCCAGGGTTTTCGTTGTTTTCGTGGTTTTCGTTGTTTCCCTTTTCAACCCATCCCCCCATCCTACCCGTTAAAGGCAGACCCCATGCCTACGCTCGCCACCGTCGCCTTAGTTTTTCTCTTCTCCCTTTCCCTCAGTGGGCAAGGGGTATCTTTATTCGATGCCGCCCATGCTTCGGGAGATACCCTGGTCGTGGAGCTCGAGGTGGATTTTAAACGTCTGCTCCGGAAGAAGATCGGCCGATCCTTTCTCGCGGCGCCGGCAACAATTTCCTTTGGGGGTACGATCATACCGTTGTCGGCGAAGGTGCGGCGCCGGGGCAACGCGCGCCTCGAGCAGTGCGCCCTACCCGGTCTGAAACTGCGTTTTAATAAGGATGCCTTACGCCGTGCCGGTTACGCCGGCAAAATGAACGATTGGAAACTCGTCCTGCCCTGCTACGGCCGGCCCAGCGCCCAGACTTTTCTGCGGCGGGAAGCCTTTGCTTACGATCTCTATGCATTGCTCCACGACAAACACGTCCGGACGATCCCAGCCCGTTTAAAGGTGGGCGAGCGGGAGATGCCCATCTTTCTGATCGAGCACTCGGAGCAGATCGCCGCCCGCTTTGGCGGCTACGAATATCCGGACGACCGCCTCAGTTCCCGATCTTTGGAAAGGGAGAGTTACGTGCGCCTCTGCCTGTTCAACTACCTGATTCAGAATACTGACTTCAACGTATTCAATCTGCATAACTTAGCCGTCATTGGGCGGGAGGGCACGGATCTCTTCACGCCGTTCCCCTACGATTTTGATTACTCTGGTTTGGTTGGTGCCCCATACGCCGTCCCTGCTGAAGCCCTCGGCACGGACTCCATCTACGAACGCCTTTGGCGCGGCCGTAACGTCACGGCAGCAGAGATTGCCCAGCAAGTCGCCTATTTTGAGTCTCGCAGGGACGATATCTACGCGCTGGTCAACAGCTATTTCGTCGGCAGCAAAAGCGAACGCCGTAGGATTAATGGCATGGTGGATAGCTACTACCGCGACGTGAAAAAACTATCAACTGTTGGGCGTCCAGATTAATCCGAGACTAACAATTTGGCGCTGACGCGGGTGCGAGGTTGGGGATGGAGTGGCGAGTTGCGAGTATCGAGTTGCAAGTCTCTAGTATCGAGTTGCGAGCGCTACTTTTCACCACTCTCCACGTACTGACTGGGCGCTACCCCGTACCGCTCCCGAAACTGCTTAGCAAAATAGGTCGCCGAACTAAAGCCACAAGCGTACGCTACCTCCTTAACGGAAACACTCCCGGCAGCGAGTAATTGGGCCGCGCGTTGGAGGCGGATGGACTGGATGAATTGATTGGAGGACTGGTCCACCAAAGAGCGCAGTTTGCGGTTGAGGCCGCTACGGCTCGTTTCCATTTCGGCGGCTAATTCGTCAACACTGAGGGTGGAGGAATCCAGGTTGGCCTCGACGTAGGCCACCGCTTTTTCCATAAAGTCACGGTCCAGCGAGGAAACGGCAATTTCACTCGGGGCCACCGTAATGCTGGTTGCAAACCGCTCCCGCAGGACCTGGCGGGAACGGATGAGGTTGCTGGCCTGCATGAGCAGTTCCCGCACGTCGAACGGTTTGGTAAGGTAGGCGTCGGCCCCCTCCTCCAAGCCGGTGATCCGGTCGGTACGGTCGGTGCGGGCCGTCAGCAGGATGATGGGGACGTGGCTCGTGCGGAGGTCGGCCTTGAGGGCGCGGCAGACTTCGTACCCGTCCTTCTTCGGCATCATGAGGTCACTGATAATGAGGTCCGGTGGGTCGGCCAGGGCGAGGCGGATTCCTTCGGCACCATCCCGCGCCAGGGTGACGGCGTAGTGGGGAGTGAGCATTTGTTGGATGAAGTCCCGGATCTCATCGTTGTCCTCAACTAATAATAGGTTGGCCAAATCTCCAGCGGAGGCTTCGCCCCGGAGGGGACCGACATGAGTGGTAGGATATTCCGGTTCCAATAAGGGTTTCCCTACCGTAGAAGTGGCTACGATTTCGTGGCTCTCCAAGTGTGCATTGCCGAGTGGTAATTTCACGGTGAAGGTTGTGCCCTCGCCCAGTTTACTTTGCACACCCACCTCACCGTGGTGGAGGTGAGTCATTTCCCTCACGAGGGCCAATCCGATTCCGGTTCCCTGCTTGCCAGTGCGGTCGGTACCCGCCATAAAAAAGCGATCGAAGATATTGGTCAGGGTTTCCGGTCCGATGCCGGGGCCCGTGTCCCTAATGCGCACGACCAATTGCCCCGCATCCTGCGACAGCGCCAAATTGACTTGCCCGCCGGCCGGCGTGAACTTCAGGGCGTTGGATAGGAGATTGTAAAAGATGCGGTCAGTCTTCCCTTGATCGAAATAAAGCATAACTGGTGAATCCGGCGCATCCAGCGTAAGGGTGATCTGCCGTTGGGCGGCGAGGGATTCGTAAGCACTCACCAGGCGGCGGAAGTAGACCGCAAAATCATCGTAACTGGCCTGAAGATCCATGGCCTGCGCGTCCAGCCGGGAGAGATCGAGTAACTGATCCACCAGTTCTAATTGGCGTTCGGCATTGACTTCGGCGGTGCGCAGCATGGCCAGATCGTTGGCGTCCTCGGTGTTATCGATGACCTGCCGCAGCGGGCCGAGCATGAGCGTTAACGGCGTGCGAAACTCGTGAGTGATGTTGGCGAAAAATTTACTCCGCAGCGCGCCACTTTCGCGGATGACTTCATTCTGCTGCCGCAACTCGTTAAAGCCGCTGAAAAGCTCACGGAAAAGGAACCCGCCGAAGATGACGGTACTGGCCTCGAAGAGGTAATTAGAAAAGCGAAATCTCGGTATGATACCGACGATCAATAGCAAGGAGAGGACGCTCCCGACAAAGAGGAACGTAATGCCCACCAGGAGTACCCGGGCCTGCGACACGCCACGCCAGGCCAGGACCCCGATCATGGTAAACGTATAAATTGTCCAAATCAGGTAAAGCCCATTTTCATAGATCATTACCTTAGAGAGATTGGTCGGCGAAAACCACAGGACACTGGAAAGGGGAATGGCCATCGTGAGGGCCGTAAGGCCCAAGTAAACGTATACCCCGCGGGGAAGCCTGGTGAAAGCCTCCACGTAATCAACGACAAATAATGCCAGGAATAAGAAGACGGCAGCAACCGCCCAGTGCTCAAAAACCGAGTGCCCCCAAACGTTACCTCCGGGGAAACTGAGCGAAAAAATGGACTTATCCATTAAAAAATAAACACCGAAAGCGAGCATGACCCCGGCGAAATAGAGGAACAAACGCGCCCGCAGGAGCCAGTAAGCCAACACGCCAATACCACAAAAGAGGAGGAGGACTCCGAAGAAAAAATAGCCCGCCGCCCCGCGCTCTACCAGGCGCCGCCACTGGCGCTCGGGGTTAACCAGCTGAATGAGGAAAGGGCAACAGCGCTCCACGCTTTCTCCGTAACTCGCCCGTAAGTAAACGGTACGGGTAGCCCCGGGGGGAAGTACTAATTGTACGTAAGGGTCAGTGCGGTATAAATCCTTTTCGGCAACCGGCACCGCCGCGCCCACCGGAACGGTTCGGATTACCTGGTTATTCTCGACTACGTAAGCTTCTCCCCGCTCTACAAATAGGTAGTAGTTGATCAATTTTATGACCTCTCGCTCCGTGGTGTTGGTAAGCCTTATTCGAAACCAGGCAGCGTAGTCCTGATCTACCCGTGCCAGATCGCCGTGAAGGCCAAAGGGTGTGGTGGAATCGCTCAAGATATCTTCCAGCTCCAGTTGCCCGGAGGTATCCGCAAAGGCCCGCAGTAATTCTTCGGGAATGGTGAGCACCTCGTCTGTGTGGTCCGAATATTCGTAGACTGGGAAGGCGGACTGGGCCGGCAGCCAGTTTACCACGAGCAATAACCCCAACAACAGCGCTGCCCGAAAATTAAGTTTAAATGGATTGACAGCTAAACTGGGGGATGAACCGCAAAAGGTCACGCCCAAAAGTAACAATAATGGTGAACAGTGATCGAGGACCACGTTCACCATTATTGCAATAGGTAATAATCATTCGGGCCAACGATCGGGGCCGCTGGAGCTCCAACTATATGGATAAAATACACGTGAGACAGTGTTATTTTCCGAGTGCCCTATTTGTTACTGAGGCTGAATTCTGATCAGACATGCAAGTCACCTTATTCCATCAGCACTTTACCGCTTCCCAGTAATCTTCCTTCGGCGGAGAGGAAGGAGTAGATGTACACGCCTGGCCGCACCAGCGGTGAGGGAATGATGGAGATAATATCCGTAGCAGCCCCAATACTTTGGCGATGGACCGGACGCCCATCCAAACTCCGCAATACAAAGGTGGAGCGGGCCGGAATAGCTTCGCTGAATGCAAAGGAAAGCCGACTTCCAGCCGGCGCTGGATTAGGGTACACGGCGCTCCGGAGCAAGGCCGGGTTGCTCACCGAAGTAATCCCCTGGCGCTGGGGGCGGAAGATGGTGGCGTCGCCCGCAGTACTCGTGTTGTAGCGGAAAAGGGGTGCCCCAATATCCGTGAGGCCATAAAATTCATAAATGGTATCCGCGGCCATTGCGCCCTGCGTCAACTGAAAAGCTGCCAGCAATGGAGCCGGGGCCGGCGCGCCGCCCAGAAAGATGCTGTCCGTACTGGTTTCGATGGATCTCACCAGCAGTACCTCGTACTCAACGTTGGGCGCATTGCCCATGTCGCCGCGGAGGATCAACTGGCCGTAGCCGATGACTTCTCGCTCAGCACGGTTAACACCACGCCGCTCGCCCGGTGTTCCATTGAGGCCGAACCCGGCTACGCTTAATTCGAATTGTTCGGAGCCGGTGAACTCATCCACCCAGCTACTGCCGAAAGTGGTTGGAAATATCAAGCGGCGAGTGCCGGATTCGCCGACGCGGGCCGCCCGGCCGGGGAAGGTTAAGGTATCCGTGGGGCCACCGGTGAGGGGGGTGATGCCGAAGTTTTGGGTTTCAAAAAAGGTGCCGAGCTCTCCCCAACGTTGTTCGTCCTTCACCTCGTATAGCCCGGAAGGGTACGTAAAGGACTGGAAGGTGTTAGGCGTAGAATAGAAACTGGTCGCGGTGGGGTATTCCGCATTGTCCGCCGCTTCGTAGTTCCGCACCCGGTCGTCGGTGTACTGGACGTTGGAGTAATCCCAGACCTGGTTTTCGCCGCCTTCGGGAATGGCGACTTCAGATTCCCTGGCGACGAAAAAGACATCCGCCCAGGTAGCGGGCCGGTTGAAGCTCTCCGCCGTAATGGTCATCTGAGCAGCGAGGTTAGTGGTTAAAAAAAGTAAGATGAGTGTAGGTAGAGCGATACGATTCATATCAATTCTTTTTGGGTGATCAATGCCCCAAAAGTGGGCTTGCTCACCCTCCAGAGGTGGGTAGAATTGAATCAATCATCCGTACAATTGAGGCGGGAGGTCTACTTCTGGCTAGTGTTCACTCACTTGAACCGATAGTTCAAGTTGGTGGCCCGAAACTGCTACCTATTCGGTCCGCTGATTTCCTTCTTACACAATCACCACCCCATTCCCATCCGTAGTCAACACGTCCGTAAAGTAATCGAAGAAGGGCCGCACCGTCAGTAAAGCCTCGTGGTTCAGATCCAGATAATCGGCCGAGAGGACTTCCTTATCCGTGAAGCGGCGCATCGCGACGAAATTCTTGTAACGCAGCAGGTCGATGTTTTCGTGGTCCTTCGGGAAGCCTTTCGGCGCCGTCTTCAACTTATCGCCCATCAGTTCACCGAAGACGCGTACGAAGTCCTTATCCGCAATAATTGCTCGCAATTCCGAACTGTCCGTGGCCAGTTCGTCGCGGAGCCGTTTCAGGTCATCCCGCTCCGGGTTGTAGAAGCCGCCACCGCAGCAGGAAGAAGGCATCCAATCTCCCTCTTCCCAATTAGCTTCCGGTTTGATCTGAAAGAAGTAGCCGCCACGGCGCAGCTTGCCGTCCCGCGTAAAGCTGCCGGACATACTCCGCTTGTACGGCCGCTTATCCTTACTGAAGCGGATGTCGCGATAGATGCGCTGCAAAACCTTCTTGCCGTTTTGCTCGACGAGCACGTCGGTCTTGGACAAGCGATCCAGTAATTCCGCCGCAAATTCGATCATATTTTCGTGGGCGGCCTCGTACCGTGGCTTGTTTTCGGCGAACCAGTCCCGGTTGTTGTTCCTGTGCAGGTCCTTAATAAATTGCAGGGTGGATTTTTTGATCTTGGTCATGTACAAATATAGTAGTGTAGTCGAGTAGTATTTAGTAGCGTAGTCGGGTAGTCGGGTAGTACGCACTACCCGACTACGCTACTACCCGACTACCATACTGCCTACCTTTACCCCATGCAATCCTTCCGTCGCCTCCTCGGCTACCTGAGTAACTACCGCGGCCTCGTGACGCTGGCGATCATCAGTAATATCCTGACGGCCATTTTTACCGTGACGGCCATCCCCCTTTTCCAACCTTTCCTGGAACTGCTCTTTAAGCGCGTAGAGCCCGTCACCGAGCCGGTGGCGTCCATTAACAACCTGGATGACCTTGCCCAACAGGCCAACTACCTCCTGAGCGAATTCATCGCTGAAGCCGGGCAGGAGACAGCGCTGGCCTACGTCTGTGGCTTCATCCTCCTCAGTTTTCTGGGCAAGAATCTGTTCCGTTACCTGGCCCTGTTTTTCATGTCGCCCGTCCGCAACGGCATCATTCGCGACCTGCGGAACAACTTGTACGACCACCTGCTACACCTCCCCATGAGTTACTTCACGGAGGAGAAAAAGGGGAACCTGCTGAGCCGCATCACGTCGGACGTCCAGGAAGTAGAATCCAGCATCCTCAACGTACTGGAGGCGGTTTTTCGGGAGCCCTTCATCATCATCGGGTCCCTCACCTTTATGATCGTGGTGAGCCCCGGTTTGACGGTCTTCGTCTTCGGCCTCATGATCTTCACCGGCGTGGTGATCGGAGGTATTGGCAAGACACTGAAGAAGAGCAGTGGCGTCATCCAGGAAAAATTGGGGGGCATCGTCAGCCGCACCGAGGAGAGCCTGGGGGGATTGCGCATCATCAAATCCTTCGGGGCGGAAGGGTACCAGCGGGAACGCTTCGGCGAGCTTAACGACAGCTACCGCCACTCCCTCATCCGCTTGATGTGGCGGCGGGATCTCTCCAGCCCGCTCACCGAATTTCTCGGTATCGCCACAGTCGCCCTCCTGCTCTGGTACGGTTCGCGGCGGGTCTTCGGCGGCGAGATGGAGCCGGGCACTTTCCTCACCTTCATCTTCGCATTCTACATGGTCATCGACCCGGCCAAGAACTTCAGTAAGGCCTGGTACAACATCCAAAAGGGACTCGGCGCCCTCACCCGCGTCGAGGAAGTACTCGAGATCAGGAACCCTATCGCCGTTTCCCAGGGGGCGCTGCCGCTGGATGCCATGCAAGTGGGTCTGACGGTGGATAACGTAAGCTTCCGCTATTCCCCCGAAACGGAGGACGTACTCCACAACGTCAGTTTCGACCTCCCAAAGGGAAAGGTAGTTGCCCTAGCCGGCGGCAGTGGTGGCGGGAAATCTACCATCGCCGACCTCCTCCCCCGCTTCTACGACCCGACCGCCGGCCACATCCGGATCGACGGAAAGGACCTCAAGGACTACCGGCTAAAGGACGTCCGCGACCGCTTCGGCATCGTCTCCCAGGAGGCCATTCTCTTCAACGATACGATCTATAACAACATCGCTTTCGGCATGGAAGGCGTCACCCCCGAAAAAGTGGAGGAAGCAGCCCGGGTGGCCAATGCCCACGACTTCATTACCCAATTCCCCAATGGCTACGCGACCAACATCGGTGACCGGGGCAACAAGCTAAGTGGTGGCCAACGCCAACGGCTGACGATCGCCCGCGCCGTCCTCCGCAACCCGGATATCCTGATCCTCGACGAAGCAACCTCCGCCCTCGATTCCGAGTCCGAACGCCTCGTACAAGATGCCCTCCAAAAGTTGATGACCGGCCGCACGGCCCTGGTGATCGCCCACCGCCTCAGCACCATCCAAAACGCCGATGAAATCCTCGTCCTCAGCGAAGGCCGCATCGTCGAGCGGGGTACACACGCGGAGTTAATGGCCCTCGGTGGAGCTTACGGGAAGTTGGTGGCCTTTCAGGAGACTAGGTAGTTTCTAGTTGGTTAGTTTCTAGTCGGGTAGTACGCACTGCGCTACTACCTGACTAGAAACTAACCGACTACGCTACTAATCTATCCCGTGCATCATCTCCTTCATCCAACCACTGATGGCGATGAAGATGATTCCCGCAGTGATGGGGACGATGGCAAACATCAGGAAGAAGCCACTCAGGCCGATGGATTCGGCGATGGGCTCGATGTAGCTACCCGTCAATCCACCAAGGAAGTTGGCGGCGAAGTTGGCCACGAAGAAGATACCGAACATCACCCCGATCAGGCGGACCGGAGCCAGCTTCGAAACGTAGCTGAGGCCAACCGGTGAGATACAGAGCTCACCCAGCGTGTGGAACAGGTAGGCGGCGATTAACCAGAACATACTTACGCTGGCCGTCTCCGCACCTTCGGGGATGCCCATCGCACCGAAGGCAAGGATGGCAAAGCCGAGACCGAGCAGGATCAGGCCCATCGCAAACTTGACGGGGCCACGCTCCAGCAGTTTGAAGCGTTGCTCCCACAGTTTAGCAAAGGCAGGCGCGAAACAGATAATGAAGAGGCTATTAAAGATCTGGAACCATCCGGCGGGCACCTCCAGGCTATCGTCCGTAAACTGCTCGTAAAGCATAATGCCAACCAGGATCCAGACGATCACGAAAGCGATCCCCAGGATGATATTGGCCAGGCTGTAATCCTTGAAAGTGATGCTGAAGAGCTTGAACAGTACCCAAGTAAGGACCATCACCGGAATGACCGTAAGCAGCAAGTTGGCGATGCGGAAGGTCCCGGCGCTATCCGCCGTCAAAGTTCGGTCCGTGTAATCCAGGGCGAAGATGGTCATCGAGCCACCGGCCTGTTCGAAGGCCCACCAGAAAAAGACGATGAAGAAACTGAAGACAAAGATGGAGATGATCCGGTCTCGCTCCACCTTGTACAGGGATTTGTCGGATAGGACCCACCCTACAAATCCCGTCACGGAACCAATGATGATCGGCGTCATGAAGTGGCGGCTGATCGTCTGCAGCATATTATCCTGAGGACCGGCGGCACTGCGGACCACAAAATAGAGAAGTACCGTCACGACGAGGCCGATGGTACCCCACTTGATGGCGCGCGGTCCGTCCTGCCCGTCCCCTTCGGAAACCGGGTGGCCTTCGCCATCAACTACATCACTAAGGCTTTTGGTGAGGTGGCCGTCAATAATAGCGCTGTCTTCTTCGACGGTGGTTGGCGCCTGATTCGTGACCAGGGTGGAGGACAGTGGGTTTTCCGCATCGTAAGCGGCCAATTGGCTGGGGGGCAGACCGATACGACCAAAGATTCCCTGCGCAAAATAGAACTGGATGAGACCAATCAACATGAAGATACCGGCCAGTCCAAAGCCGTAGCTGTAACCGTAGTTGGGGTTCTCCCCGTAGTAGCTACAGAGCAAAATCCCGAGGAAAGCCCCAGCGTTGATGCCCATGTAGAAGATCGTGTAGGCACCATCCTTTAGGTCCGGTTCATCCTGGTAAAGTTGGCCTACGATGGAGGAGATATTCGGCTTAAAGAGGCCATTACCAATTATCAGTAACAGCAGACCGATATAAAAGGCGTATTCAATCTCGAAGGCCATCGCCGCGTGGCCCAGTGTCATCACCAGGGCACCGAGGATGACTGCGTTGCGGTACCCCAGGAATTTATCCGCCAGGATACCACCAATCATCGGCGTGAAGTAGACGAAACCCGTGTAAATACCGTAAAGCGCCAGTGCATCGGCGCGCGACCAGGGCGTATCCCCAAAAGCAATGTCGACGAGGAAGACCACCAACAATACCCGCATCCCGTAGTAAGAAAACCGCTCCCACATCTCGGTGAAGAACAATACGAAAAGGGCGGGCTTCTGCCCAAAAATATTCCCCTCCGCTTTGGGGAGGGCGTCAAAAGAATTGGCCATGGTCAGGATTTAGTCGGGCTAAAGAAACGAAATTTCACCCACCCAACGAACCATTCCTCCCGCGATCGCTTTAAGGCCGACTTAAAGTTGGCTATTCGCACGGAAGACACCCGGTCTAATTGCATCGCACCCGCGGCAGCGCCCACTGGATAAAGAATAGTAAAGTGTAGTCGAGGAACTTTGACGCTCCTTAGCGAGCTCCGCTAAGCCTTAGCCCGAAAGGCAATCAGCGTCCGGCGGATGCTCGCGCCTACCCAACCGCCCAGGCCAGCCGTGATGCCGCCAAACAACGCGGTGATAAGGACGAGCGCCCAGCCGCTCCCTACCCCAAAGGTAACGGCCAGTCGATCACTCAACCGGCCCTCCGTATCGAAATGGACCCAACCCGTGTACATCCCCCACACGAGAAAAGCCGCCAGGAAAGAATAGTAAAAACCGCCCCGCCGCCAAACCGGCAAAAGCCCGGCCGCGACGCCGGCAATAATCGCGGGCGAAAACCAGGGCCAGGAAAAGTGTAGCCCTAGCGCTACTCCACCCATCACGGCAAACAGAAGAAAGAAGCGGTACATAAATGATCTTGTAGGCCTAAAGCTAGCGTTTAAGGAGCTTCTTCACGCCCCGGCGGCCGTCGGCGGTGGTCAGTTCCACCAGGTAAAGGCCCGCAGGAAGTTGGCTGACGTCCAACGATATATCAGATACGGACGGGCGTCGGTCCACGAAAAGCCGGCCACTCACCCCGTAGATCCGTACGCGGTCGGAACGTAAAGAGGTGACCGTACGCAGGTTTACGCGGTCGTAAGCGGGATTAGGGAAAACGGACCAATCCCCATCACCCAATCCAGGTTCCTCCGTATCCGTGCAATTATTGGCGAAGGTGAAAGCGCGGAAGTCACCCGCCGTTCCATCACAAAGGCTAGCCAACTCAATATCGTAACTCCCACAGAGGTCGAGCCCTTCAACGGTAGTTTCGATACCGGTGATATCGAGCGTAGTCCAGTTCACCCCGCCAAAAGTGGGTCGGTAGCGGAGTTGATAGTCGTTCCCCGCAGCGGAAGAGGCCTTCCAGGAAAGCAGCGTGACATCCTCGACGAGATCGTACGCTAATTCCAACCCTTTGGGCGCGGAGCAATCCGAGTCGGCGGGCGCGACGGTAATGCAGTAGTCCTCATATTCTCCAGCCTGGATGTTCGAACAGGCCGTTCCCTGCAAGCGGAGGAAACTCATCAGGACGCGCATCCGGGTGGAGAGTAATTCAGCGTCGTCCGGCACGGTGAGGTCCACGATCACTGCTTCTCCTCCGTTGGAAGTGACGTTGTCCGAAGCTTCCGAACCGCTGAAGATGCCATCCTGGTTCCAATCCACGTAGACGCGGAAGACCTCCTGGGCGCGCGGGTCGGTGGTTCCAGGCGTAAGGGTGACGGGGTAAGTCCCACCGCGGTGCCACGTTACTTCATCCGCACCGGTGAAGTCGCCGTAGGCTCCCTGCTGGGCGCCAGAAACGACAATTTCCAGGTTAGCCAGATTGACGGCCTCGATCCAGTCCGCCGCGTTGTCGATCGCATTCGGGCGGCAGTAGCTCTCTTCGAGGCAAGCACCACACCCCAAGCTGAGGACGGTGAGACCAGCCCCAAACTCCGTTCGCGCCGTATCACAGTCCGTTCGGAACTCAAATTCGTAGGCTGTGCAGGGAAGTATCCCGCCAGCAATGATGACATTATCGTTGCGGGAGCTACGCGTCAGCCAGTTCTCCGTACCCGCCTGGCGGTAGCGGACGCGGTAAAATTCACCCGCGAGATTAGGCGTCCAGGTAGCCCGGAAGGTCAGGTTGTTACCGGCCGCTACGCTGAAGTCGGCGGGGATGACGCAGCAGCCGTCCGTACTCGCGGTCAGGGTTTGCACGGGAAGGTCGGTACCGCCACAGGACGCCCGCAATTCAAATTCGTAGGCGACGCAGGTTCCCAAGTCATCTATTTGAAGGGGTAACGCAGGGCTACCCAGGTCGATCCAATCACTTGCCCCTACTTCCCGGTAGCGGAGTTCCGTGGCATCGATACTGGCGATCGCGTTGTAGTTGACCTCGAGCGCGGTGGCGGACCCGGCCTGGGGCGTAACACTAAAACCGGTGGGCGCAAAACAGGCGTCGCAGTCACTCATCAGCCGGGCCATGGCGGCTCCCACGTCCAGTTGGCCACCCGTGCTCGTCCGCCCCGCCAGCGATGAGTTGGCGGCGGTGGTTTCCAGCAGGATCTGCCGGACGTACAGCGCGGCGGCGGCGGGGTCCGCTTCCAGTAATTCGGCGAAAGCAGCGCAGGGTGCGGCGTACAGCAGCGCGGCCGCTCCGGCGACGTGAGGCGTAGCCGAGGAAGTCCCCCCAAAGCGTCCGTAACCGTTGCCCGATTCGGTCGTCAGGACTTGCTCAGCGTGGGCGCCGAGATCCACGGAGGTAGCGCCGAAGCCGCGGCCCGTAGGCTTCTGACCGTTCGTGTTCAGGCTCGTCACGCCGATGAGGTAATCGGAAGTACAGCGGGTGGGTAGGTCGCCGTCCCGCTCAACGTCAATCTCCAGGTTGGCGACGGCGCCGGTGTTGAGGATACCCGCTTCTCCTAATTCATCGTAGAGGGAGCACCAAATGGGGCTATCGGCGGGGTCACCGTAATTACGGCCCCAGCTGGCGTTGGTGACGACGACGTAAGCACCTTTCGTTCCGTTGGAAGTTTTGTAGAGCCGTCGCTGGTCCAGCACGTAGCTGTAGGCCTGGATCACTTCTACTTCGGAGGCAAAGAAGTCGTTGCGGATGATCATCAACTTGGTTTCCCAATTAATGCCCGCTACGCCCAGGCCATTGTTCCCGCGGGCGCCGATGATGCCGGCGACTGGCGTACCGTGGTTGGAGTTGGTTTCCGGGTTGCCGTCGTTATTGGCCGTATCGAAACCGAAGATGTCGTCGACGTAACCGTTTCCATCGTCGTCGATACCGTTGTCGGGGATCTCCGCGCGGTTGCGCCACAGATTTGCTACGAGATCTTCGTGGTCCAGATCCGCCCCGTCGTCAATGACGGCCACTACGATGGTATCTCCGTTCTCGGTTACGCCGCCGGTGGTGACGTCCCAGGCGGGCTCTACGTTGATGTCGGCCCCGAGCGGACCGTTGAGTTGGCCGGTGTTGTTGAAGGACCACTGATCGTCGTACCGCAAGTCATTCGGTTGGCGGCGGAACGTTACCGGGTGGTTGTACTGTACGAGCCTGACTTTGGAGTCCGCGTAGAGTTCTCTTAGTAGGTTTTTTTCCCCCACCGCATCGTGGTCGAAGTCGATCACCAGGATCGGGGTCGTCCGTCCGAGCCGGCGGGGCGTCCCGGGTCCGGGGTAGTCCTTCATCCATTTCCTGGCATCTACGTCAGCGCCCAACTGGACGATGAGTTGGCCGGGCACGTGATCGATACGCTGCGCGCTCAGGCTGGCGAGGCAACAGAAAAGCAGCAGCGGGGTGAGGAAATGTTTGAACATGTGTGGATATAATAGGGTGCTCGCAAAGTAAGACTTTGGCCCGGGAAAAACTGTCGGGCCCGCACGCACCCCGCCATAAATTATCGGGCCACGCAAGTGAAGTTGGTGGCTTCGGTGCGCCAAATTTGCTTCCCGTCCAACGTACCCTGCCGGGTGAAAGCGATGCGCTGGCCGGCTTTATTACTTCCGCGCGCCTCCAAATCTGTCGGCAGCAGGATGTCTACGTACGGGACGTCGAAGGCCGCTTCGTGGGTGAGGCGTAGTTCTTCACCGGTCCATTCCCAGCTCACCGCTACCGGGCCGCGGGGCGATTCGAAGGTGGTCGCGGCATTCTTCAACGTCGGGAAGCCACCGGGTTGCAGCCGGTAAGTCGCCCAGCCCGGGCTGGTGGCCACGGCGCCGGCCAGGTATTTGTTCATGATCGTGAGGGCGCCACCGCTCCAGGCGTGGTTGTAGGTGCCACCGCCGTAACCTTCTTTTCCAATGCCCCACCCTTCGAACAGGGTTGTGTATTCGCTGTCGATCATTTTGCGGAAGCGCTTTTTCATCCGGGTGATGGCGTACTCCTCCTCCCCCATTTTGCAGAGGGCTTCGAGGACGTACTTTTCCATGTAGGGGCTGGCGTGTTCCTGTTCGCGGAAAACCTGTAGGATGGCGGGATACTTGGTCGGATCGGCGAGGCCGGAGACGACAGCCAGGGCGTGTCCGCGTTCATCGGTTTCTCCTTTATAATCGGCGCTGCGGTAGCTGCTCCCGTTCCAGTAGGTCCGGTTGAAGGCCGCTTTGAGCTGCTCCATTTTCGTCCGTGCTTCGCTGGCGGTGGTGGCGTCGTTCTCCAGGGTAGCCATTTGCTCCAGGCCGCGTAGTGCAAGGTAGTACCAGGCGTTGAAGAGGATGGGCATATCCTTATTATTCCCCCAGTCGCCCCAGGTCCAGCCCCCCTTGCGGCGGACGACGAGGCCGTCGGGCTGGGTTTTCCAGACGGCGAGGTAGCGTTTCACGGCGGGGTACACTTCGGAGATGAGGTCGCGGTCGCCCGTATTGTGGTAGTAGTGCCAGATGCCGTAGTGGCTCACGCTGGCGAGCATTTGCATGGGGAGTTCCTGGTCCCAACTTCCGGCCGGGACGGGGCTGTAGATCGTCGAATCCTTCCGTTGCCAGTGCATGAGTTCGCGGATGGCCTTGCGGGTGAGGTCGTCACTCCGGCGGTCCAGCGCGTATACGGTTTCGCCGAGTTCGTTCACGACGTCGCCCCACCACTGGGCGCGTTCGCGGTCGGGGCAATCCATGTAGGTATCCCGCATCGTCAGGTAGAGCGTGCGTTGGGCCTTCTTCCAGAGCAGGTCGAGATCGGCGTCACTGCTCTTAAATAGTGGCGTGAATTCGGTAGCGAATCCGCTCTCCCTGTAGGCCAGGTCGAACACCTCGATGCCGGCCGGGAGGACGTACCAAACCTCGTGGCCGTTCATCCAGCCCGGGGTTTCGAAACTCTGTACGCCAGCCTTCGTGTAGTACACCGTTCGCACGTTCGGCGGGCCGCCACCGCGGTAGTTATCGGTCAGGATTTCCAGACGGAGGCCCGCTTCCGGGGCCTTGATGCGGAAGTAGGGCGTCACCTGGGCATTGTAAGGTAGGGCCAGTTTCAGGGTATCGAAGGTCTGCGTGGCGCCACGTTGGTAAGGCGTTTTGTACTGGGCTAGCGGGCCATTCTTCCACTGGGCGATCGGTCGGGTTTCGCCCCGGTGGCCGGGCAGTTCAATTTGGCGCTGACGCTGGTGCGAAGTAAGTGGGAAGGGCCGTTCAGCCGGGGGAAAGGGGTGGACCTCCAAACTCCGGACCCGCGGCCAGGCAGAGTCGTCATAATCCGGAACCTTCCAGAAGTCGTCGTACTTCGTCGCGTCGAAAGCGATGTTGGATTCCGGCAGCCGGTAATTGGGCCGCGGTGGCCCCGTCTCCCCGAAAGCCGGGTGGATGATCCCCCGCCACTCCGCCGACGACTGAATGGCGGATGGCCCGTCCAACCAAAAACCGGGGAAGCCGCTGGACTGATGGGAAAAGCTCTGCTTCCCGAAGTACCACAGCAGAATCCCAATGGTATTCTCCCCCTCCAACAAATGGGCGGCTAAATCGAAAGTATCAACGTAATACGCATTAAGGTAGGGCCCCCGCTTAAGGCCTCCCTCCCGGACGACGAGTTTACCGTTGACGTACAACCAGTACTTGGAATCCGCCGCAATTTTAATGGGGTACTCCGCCATTTCCGCCGCACTGACGCTGAAGTCGTGGCGAAAGGCCTGCCACAGATTTGGCGAATCCTCCGCGGCCCGGGCGGCGATCCACGTCTGGGCGGTCAGGGATGGAAGGAAACTCAGCAAGCAGCCAAAGAGGAAAAGTAAACGCATGGCCCTAATGTAAGCGATTGGCGGGGTAGGAAGGCGTAGAACGGTAGGGCTACTGCCCGTGGTCTCCGTCAAAACTGATCCAGTGGCAAATCTTCCGGTGGCGGGGGACGCAACATCCGTTTGACCGCCGCGTAGCCGAAGACGGCCACGATGATAATGGCGGTACCGACGTAGAAGGTGGGCTCCAACTCTTCGGCATCGTTCAACAGGAAGTAGGCCAGCAGGATCCCGTACACTGCCTCCAGGTTGACCGTCAGGTTGGCCGCGAAGGCGGAAAGGGAACGGAGGGCCTTGAGGAATAACCAATTGGTAAAAATGGTGCAGAGCAGGGCGAGGGCCACCAGCCAAAACCAGTCCGTAGCGGAAGGCCAGAACTGCCCGCCGTAGAAGGGTAAGAGGGGGGTGAGGAAGAGCGTCCCCGCTCCCAATTCAAGGAAGACGATTTGTAGCGGTTCGGCGCGTTCGACGTACTTCTTATTGTAGGAGGTGAAGACCGCCACGAGTAGGGCCGAAACCAGCCCGACGATCACGCCGGTGGTCATTGATGGGTCCACCCCGTCGGCGATCAGGTAGATGCCCGGCAGGATGAGGAGGCCGACGGATGTTTCGTACCAGTTGAATTTCCGCCTCACGATCCACGGTTCAACGAGGCTGGAGAACAGGGAAGTCGTCGCCAGGCAGATGAGTCCGACGGAAGCGTTGGCCAGTTTTATGGCTCCGTAGAACGTCACCCAGTGCAAGACCACCAGGACCCCCAAACCCGTGAATATCAGCACCTGCTTTCGACCGAGGTCACGCACCAGGTTGGCGACTCCTACGAAAGGAGCCAGGGCAACGGAAGTAATCAGTACCCTCCACCACACCAGCGTCAGCGCCGAAAGGTTAATGATGTCTCCGATAATACCGGTCGCCCCCCAGAGTAGGACGGCCAGGTGCAACATCGCGTAGGCGTTGGTGACGTTGGGAGGAGTGGATTTGATGGGGCCTAATTGAATAAATAATCAAAGTGCACTCCCACGGGGAACCGCCAAGGAGCAACGCAAAGATCAAAAAAGAAAAGCAGGGCCAAAAGTGGCTTCGAGGAGTTGGGGAACTGCCTACAAACGCGCACTTGGCGCCACCTCGTGCCCGACAAATTCCCCGGCAGCATATTTAAAGGTCGCCGTAACGCCGATCATCGCCGCGTTATCGGTGCAGTACTGGATGGCGGGGACGAAGGTCTCCCACCCTTCCCGTTCCCCGAGCTCGGTGAGGCCTTGGCGGAGGGCACTATTGGCACTGACGCCCCCGGCCAGGGCTACGCGCGTCAAACCCGTTTGGGCCACGGCAAGCTGGACCTTCCGCAACAGAACGGACACGATGACGTGCTGGATGGAAGCACAGATATCGGGCAGGTTTTCCTTCACGAACTGGGGATCAGTCTTCAATTTCTTTTGCAACGTGTACAGCACGCTGGTTTTGAGGCCGCTGAAGGAAAAGTCCAACCCTCCGGGATCGGGCTCGGCGAAGGGGATGGAAGGTTCCCCCTCCCCGGCCAGTTTATCGATCTGGGGGCCGGCGGGATAGTCGAGGCCCAGCATCTTTCCCGTCTTATCAAAGGCCTCCCCGGCGGCATCGTCGACCGTCCGGCCAATGACCTCCTGGTCCATGGCCGACCGTACGACCACTAATTGGGTATGTCCTCCGGAAACCGTCAGGCACAAAAAGGGGAAGGCCGGCTTGGGGTCCTCCGCAAAGTGAGCCAGGACGTGAGCTTTCATGTGGTCCACCTCGATGAGAGGCAGGTCCCGCGCCAAGGCAAAGGCCTTCGCAAAACTGACGCCGACCATGAGGGAACCGATCAGTCCGGGGCCCCGGGTGAAGGCGACTGCATCTACCAAATCGGGAGTAACGCCAGCCCGTTCGAGGGCGACGGCCACCGTAGGCACGATGTTCCGCTGGTGAGCGCGGCTGGCGTGCTCCGGCACCACCCCCCCGTACTCCACGTGAATGGCCTGGGTAGCGGTGACGTTGGATAGCACTTCCCCATCACGGACAATGGCCGCGGAAGTATCGTCGCAGCTGGATTCGAGGGCTAGGATAGTGGGCATGTGGCGAAGGTAGTTTATAGTCTGTAGTCTACAGTCTGTAGTCTGTAGTCTGTAGTCTGTAGTCTGTAGTCTGTAGTCTGTAGTCTTTAGTCGGGGCCACTATAGACTACAGACTATAGACTCTAACGCGCAGCCTTCGTCTAATGAATTGGGTAGTTCGTAGATAAACCAGGCATTTTACACCCTCCCAAATAACCTCACTTCCCCGCTGCGCGTTACTACTCTGTATGCGCAAGAAAATCACCAAGTACGTCAAGCAACAGCTAAAAGACTCGATCATGAATCCGAACAGCAATACGGACAAGAACCGCCACGCCGAAACTGTCATCCGAAACCACGTGATCTGGAGCATGGGGGCCAGTTACATCATCCCCCTTCCAATTGCGGACGTGTTTGCCGTCTCAGCCCTGCAGCTCGACATGATCCGCCAACTCTGCCGGGTATACGATATTGACTTTGCGGAAACCCAGGGTAAGGCGATCGTCTCTTCCCTGACGACTTCCACGATGGCGAGAGCCGGCGCGCGAAGCCTGATCAAGGTGATTCCTGGCATTGGCACCGTCGTTGGTGGCATTACTACGGCCATCATTAACGGCGCGAGTACTTACGCTTTGGGTGAGGTCTTCAAGCAGCACTTTGCCCACGGTGGTACCTTCCTGGATTTTGATACCGACCGCTTAAAGAAGCTTTACAAAGAGAGCTTCGAGAAAGGCAAAAAAGTAGCCAAGGACTGGAAGGAAGAAGAAGCCACCGCTACGGCTACGCCTCCCCCCACGCCGGGCACCAACCCTACCCCACCCCCGACGCAAACGGCCGTTCCCGACCCTCACGCCCCCACCTTCGCCGGTACGGACGCGCCCCAGGCTACCGCAGCCACCACACTGGTGGAAGACCCAACCGCCCCCGGTCCCGCGCCCATCAATGATGAGGCCATCCGGAAGATCAAGGAACTGGCGGAGATGAAGGCGCAGAACATCATTACGGAAGAGGAATTCCAGGTGATGAAGAAGCGGATCTTGAGTTAGGAAGTTGCGAGTTTCGAGTTGCAAGTAGCGAGTATATAAGTTGCAAGTATCGAGTCGCGAGTTGCGAGAACTCGACACTTGCAACTTGCAACTTGCTACTCGAAACTATCTTTGCGCGATGCAGTACCTCGCCCAACACATCGAGTCCCTCATCTTTGCCGCCCCCGCCCCGATTTCGCTGGAGGAATTGCAGGACGTCCTGACCGAAAACTTCGGCGTCCGCTTCGCGCAGAAGGTGATGCTGGAAGCCCTCGACGAGTTGGCCAAACGCTACGATTCCGACGCCCACAGTTTTGAAATCGTGGAGGTAGCGGGTGGTTACCGCTTCATGTCCAAAGGTGCCTACCACGAAACGATCGGTACCCACCTGCGGATGCAGAGCAAGAAGAAGTTGAGCCGTTCCGCGCTGGAATCCTTGAGCATCATTGCTTACAAGCAGCCCGTCACCAAATCCGAATTAGAAAAGATCCGGGGGGTGAGTTGCGATTATGCCGTGCAGAAACTGCTGGAGAAAGAGCTCATCACCATCCTTGGCCGTGCCGATTCCGTCGGGAAGCCACTGCTCTATGGCGTTACGAACCGGTTTTTGGATTACTTCGGCATCAAGTCCATTGCGGATTTGCCGACGCCGAAGGACTTTTCGATGCCGGAGAGTGAGATTGGGGAGGTAGTGGAATAGTTGGGTAGTTGGGTAGTCGGGTAGTCGGGTAGTATCGTAGTCAGGCACTACCCGACTAAGTACTACCCGACCAACAACTCAACCCACAGGCCAACCATACCGTTTCCTCCAAAACGCCCCACCCCATGGCCGAAACCCTCACCAACCGCGTCGCCGCCTCCGGTCTCATCACCCTCAAGCTGGAGGAATACTGGCCCACCGCCGGCTTTGCCACGTTTGACCTCAAGGACTATCTCTTTATGGGGCTCATCCTGAAGGAGAAGGATTTTCGGGCGGCGGTGAAGGAGCACGACTTCAGCCAGTACGCCGGGAAGACCTTGTTGGTCTTTTGTTCGGCGGATGCCATCATCCCCAACTGGGCCTACATGCTGGTGGCGGCTGCTGCGGCGCCCTTTGCGGCGGATATTTACCAGGGCACCGAAGAGGCGTACTTACGGCAGCATTTCCGGGGGGTAATCCAGCAATTAAATGTCGCCGACTTTGCCGATAAGCGGGTCGTTATTAAGGGGTGTGGCGACCGGGCGGTGCCGGCTTCGGCCTACCTGGACGTCACCAAACACCTGCAACCCCACGTGAAATCGTTGATGTTCGGGGAGCCGTGTTCGACCGTCCCCGTTTTCAAAAAGCCGCGGAAGAAGTAGCGGGTCGTTTTTGCGCTGCTTAGGGTGGCCCACCGAGGCCCGGGCGCGTCCTTTATACTCATAGTTAAGTAGTATCTTGCCGTTCGCCGCGCCGGTTTTCTGGTGGGTGGCCATGATCCCTTAACCCGCTCCTTTATGCGTTTACACCGCTTATTGCCCTTCTGTTTTGCCCTGGTTTTCGCCACCGGCCTGCGCGCGCAGGACAATCTTTACACCCTCCACGACATGGCGCCACTCTGGCTGAACGCCGCTAATACGGGCGCTTTCGCAGGTTCCGTGCGAGTGGGTGGGATCTACCGCGGGCAATGGTACAGCATCAACGGAATTCAGTCACCGACGGCCTATTTGGATGCGCCATTACCATTCGCGCTGCGTAAGCAGGACTGGATTGGTGTAGGACTAAGCCTGGTGAACAGTAAGCAACCCTTTAACGGGATGAATGATACGGATGAGAGCCCCGTCAACGCGGACATCACCGAGAACTTCTTTGGTTTCAGTGCGGCCTATCATTTGAGTCTGGATAAGAAGCGGACCAACATCCTGACGCTCGGCGCCCAGTACGGTTCCATTTCCTACGGCGGGGAATTTGCGGGCGTCCTCGATCAGGAGGGTAACATCGCCAGTGCACCCGGCTTCCAAACGGAGGGTTTCAACGAGTTCCAGCCGACTGGTAACAATATGGGCAGCGGCGGCAGCGGCCAGGGCAACAACAACCGCAGCGTTAATGATCTCAACGTTGGCCTCAAGCTGAAGCTCCTCCTCGATAAGAAGAAGGAAAACGTCTTTGAAGGTGGCGTCACCATGCTCCACCTGACCAGCCCCGAGCGGCGGCCCATTTTCATGCGGGAAGGCGTCACCAACCCGCCTGATTCGATGGGGATGAACCCGATTAACCCCGGCAATGGACCGCGGGAGCTAAGGGAACGCAAACCGGCCATCCACGCCCACGCGCGCTTGGACCTGGAGATGAGCGAGAAGTGGCGCCTCCAGCCGACGGCCGTCTTCCTGCAATCCAGCCGGTCCAGTTTCGTGAGTGCCCAGGTTTGGGGGCAGCGGAATTTGCGTAAGGACCTGGACCTTCGCCTCGGCGTGGGTTACCGGACGGGCGATGCGGCTCAATTACTGTTCGGGTTAGACTTTGAACAGATCAAGACGGCCATCAGCTACGACCTGACGGTAAACTCCAACTCCCGGCAAGTGACCAACTACCAGGGAGCTTTTGAGATCTCGGCCCAGTACATCTTCAACATCTACAAGAAACCGGAGGTCGTCCCGACCATCCTTTGCCCGGATATTTAGGCTCATCTTTCGCCTGAGTGCGTAGTCCCTCAGCTTTAAGCTTGGCCCCAATGTCGGCCGGCGGGGGATTTTACCTACTTGCCTGGCACCTGCGGCAGCGCCCGCTGCGTTATACATTTCCCGTTGCTACTCGGTTATCTACTTACGAATATGAGATATTTCTTTTCCGCCCTGCTGTTGCTTTCCGGAATCTGCGCCGCCGAACTGGCCGCCCAGCCCCTGGCCGGCACCTCCAACGTGGAACAACTGCAACTGGCGGCAGACTCCGCCTACGCCAACCAGAACTGGTACGTTGCCCTGGAGAACTACGACAAACTCTACGACGAAACGGACGACGACGCCATCATCCCCATCAAGGCGCTCATCAATCTGAAACTGCGCGACATCGCTTCGGCCACGCGCGGCTACAAACAGGTGTTTAGGCGCATGGAAGCCAGCGACACGACCTACAACGAACACCGTTTCTACTACGGACAGGCATTGAAAATGGACGGGCAGTACGACGACGCGCGGACCTACTTCGAAACCTTCCTGATGCACAACACCGACGAGCGAATGGCTGAATTCGCCAACCTCGAACTCGAAGGCATCCGCCTCTACCGCGACGCCCCGCAGGAGACGAGTGAAGTAGCCCTGGAAATCCTGGGCAAAAGCGTGAACGGCGCCTTCAGCGAGTACTCCCCCGTGCTGACGGCCGATGGCAATACGCTGTACTACTCCACCTGGAAAAGCAGCAGCGAAGTGGTGCAGGACGGCGAAGAAGACAGCTACAGCCGCATCTTCCGCTCCACTAAAAGCGAAAAGGGGGAATGGGGCAAACCCGAAGCCCTCGGCAAGGAAGTGAACCGCCCCGGCGTGCAAACCGCCAACCCCGCCCTGAGCATCGACGGCCGCCGGATGTACTTCAACCGCCTGCGGATGGAGAGTAATCGCATCGCCGAGGCCAAGATCTACGTCAGCGACGTGGAGGACGATGGCTGGAAGAGCGGCAACCCTGTCGGGGGCATCAACAGCAATAAACACCTCGCCCTGCAACCCGCCGCCGGTGAGCTGTTTGGTAAGGAAGTCATCTTCTTCGTCTCCGATATGGACGGCGGCTTCGGTGGCCTGGATATTTACTACGCTACCTACGAAGGCGAAGGCCGTTTCGGCAACCCCATCAATCTGGGGGAAGAAATCAATACGATCGGTGACGACATCACGCCGTTTTACTTCGACGGTACGCTGTATTGGTCCACCGACGGCCGGCCCACGATGGGTGGTAAGGACCTTTTCTTCAGCGCCTGGACCGGTAATAGCTGGACAAAGCCCGAGAACATGGGCACGGGCTTCAACAGTACCGTAGATGATAAATCTTTAAGTGTATACGGCGATGGCCTCATTGGTTTCATGACCTCCAACCGCGAAGGCGGCCGGTCAGTGAAGAGCAAGACTTGCTGTGACGATATCTATGGCTTCCAGGTAGCGGAGATCTTTGCGGACCTGGTGGTCGGCGTTTTCAACGAAGCCAAAGAGCCACTGACGGTAGGCCAGGTGAAACTCCAACCCACCCGGAACGGCAGCGACGATGGCCTCGGCCAGCAAAAGACCCGCGACGACGGAAACCGCTACGACTTCGGTTTGGAGTTGGAGACCGAGTACTCCGTAACGGCGACCTCTCAGGGCTACTTCCCCGAAACCGTGGAGATCAACACGCTGGGGCTGACGGAATCCAAAGAGATCCAGCACATCTTCTTCCTGAAGCGCGACCCCTCTCAACCCCTCCCGGGTGAAGAAGGCGACGGCAGCGGTGATGGTGATGGCAATGGTGACGGTAGCGGCACCCCCGTATTCGATACCATTCAGATCGAAGAGGCCGTTGTGCTGGAAAATATCCTGTACGACCTTGACAAATCCGACATCCTACCCGAAGCGGAGGGTGACCTGCGGCAATTGGTGCAGATCATGGAACAGTACCCGGACATGATCATCGAACTGAGCTCCCACACCGATACGCGCGGCCCGGACGATTATAACCAGGACCTCAGTAAGCGGCGGAGCGCCAGTGCGCGGAAGTGGCTCATCATTCAGGGCAACATTGCCGGCCCGCGGATCAAGACCAAAGGTTACGGAGAGACCCAACCCCAGGTCGTAAGCGCCCGCCTAGCGGAGCGGACTGGATTCCTCGCGGAAGGGGACGTCATCACCGATGCCCTCATTGCTAGCCTGGCCACCGAAGAACAGAAAGAGCTGGCCCACCGGCTGAATCGCCGGACGGAGTTCAAGGTGCTGGAAGGCCCGGACAACATCATTATCCGCCGCGACGTCATTGAGCGCCGTCTGGAGGGTGCGGATCGCCAGTCATTACCAACGGAAGCAAAGCCCACGCGTCAGCCCCGCCGGGTAACGCCGACGGTTCAACCGACCGGCACGAGCGCCGCATTGCAACGGATGGACCCGCCGAAGATCAACCGATTTAGTACCCTCTTTGGCCAGGAAGACATCAGTGGATTACCCATTCTGAAGTTCGACCGGCGCGAGGTGGATCTGGGCGACATCAAGCACGGTGATTCGGCGGAGTTTGAGGTCAGTTTCGTTAACCGAGGTACTGCCCCCGCCAAGGTGATGCTCATCTCCGCCTGCGACTGCACAACGGTGACGCACGACAACGCGAAGACCTACGCACCGGGTGAAGGTGGCACGCTGCACGTCCTTTTCGACAGCACGGAGAAAGAGGAAGATGAGACGGTTACCATTGATATTTACCTGGAGCAGGAGGATAAGAAGGGCGTCCCCATTCTGGAAATGGTGGAGTACAAATACCATCTGCTGAAGTAGGTACTTTTGTAAACATCCCCAGTAATTGTATCTTACTCCCGTTCACCACCCCCTTCATCATCAAACTAGAAACACACAACTACTATGATCGAATATTTTAAGTTAGCACTGAGTAAGTACGCTCAGTTTACGGGCCGCTCGCGGCGGAGTGAGTACTGGTACTTCACGTTGGTCAACGTGATCATCAGCTTTGTCATCGGTATACTTGCCACCGTTATATCAGACTCCATTTCCTACCTCGGTAACCTGATCAGCCTGGCGCTCTTCATTCCTGGCCTTGCCGTAGCCGTCCGCCGTCTGCACGACGTTGGCCGCAGTGGTTGGTGGCTATTGATAGCCTTCACGGGTATCGGTATCTTCGTACTGCTCTACTGGTACATCCAGGATAGCGAACCCGGCAGTAACGAATACGGCCCCAACCCCAAGACTGGTGCTACCGCCGAGGACGTTGGCCGCCACTTGGTGGACTAAGTTTAAGACTACAAAAACAAAAACCCGACTACGCTTACGTGTAGTCGGGTTTTCTGTTTTTGAGAATGGTCTAAGTGGAAATTACTACGCAGGGGTCTCTTCTGCCATGGTAGGGTAATCGATGTACCCTTCTGGGCCAGGAGTGTAAAAGGTTTCCTGTTCGGGAAGTTGGAGCTTGTGGGCACCGAAAAAGCGGTCGACCAAATCCGGGTTGGAGATGAAGGGGCGGCCGAAGGCAACCAGGTCCGCTTTGCCGGCTTCGATATCGTCCCCGGCTTCGGTAGCATCGTAGTTACCGCACAGGATAACGGGGCCACCAAAAGCTTCCTTGATCTTGGTTTTGATGGAAGACGGCACGGCGGGGGCACCCAGACCAGAGTGGTCCACTACGTGCATGTACACCAATCCAGTCTCCTTCATCAGTTTGGCCAGGCGGACGTGGGTTTCCTCCACGGAATCGAACTCGCCCATTTCGCCGAAAACGCCGTAGGGACTGACACGCATTCCTACTCGATCGCCACCGATGCGGGCGACAACGGCTTCGGCCACGTTGCGAACGAAGCGCAGGCGGTTTTCTACGGAGCCGCCGAACTGGTCGTCGCGGCGGTTGGTACCGGGGTGGAGGAATTGCTCCAGCAAGTAACCGTTGGCGGCGTGCAGTTCGACGCCGTCAAACCCCGCATCGATGGCGAGTTGGGCGCAGTCGGCGTATTCCCGGACGGCTTCCGTGATGTCCGCAATCGTCATGGGCGTAGCGAGAGGGATGGGTAGTTCACCCTTACCGTCTACGTACATTTTGGTCTGCTCCATCGCAACGGCGCTGGGTGCGAGGACGCGACCGCCGGCGGGTAGATTATCCGGGTGGGTCACGCGGCCGGTGTGCATGATCTGAAGAAAAATCTTTCCGCCGTTATCGTGGACGGCTTTCGTCACTAGTTCCCATCCAGCTACCTGCTCGGACGAAAAGCAACCGGGGATACGAGGATAGCCGAGCCCGTTGGGGCTGGGGGAAGTCCCCTCCGTAATGATGAGGCCAGCACCGGCGCGCTGGCCGTAGTACAGGGCCATCATTTCGTTTGGAACGTTGCCGACGGCGCGGCTGCGGGTCAGGGGTGCCATGACAATACGGTTCCGTAGTTCAGACTTACCGAGTGCAATGGGAGAAAATAACTGGTTGGGCATGGTAGGATAGTTTTGAATGCCTTCCCGTAACGGGATGACCAAGCGGGATGTTGAGTAGCCTGCTCGTTGAAGCGTTGGGTTGAGCCACTACGAAAGAACCCCATCCGAAACAGTTCCGGATGGGGTTCTTTAGATTAACCTTATGGGTTGCAGCTTAGCTTAAGCTTCCTCCACGCGATCTTCTTCAATGTTGTCGTCGACGAGGATACGGTTGCAGTGCTCACAGATCATGACGCGCTTACGCTGGCTGATCTCCAACTGCTGCTGAGGTGGGATGGAGTTGAAGCAACCACCACAAGCATTCCGCTCTACGGTTACAACGGCGAGGCCATTGCGGTAGGAGTTGCGGACGCGATCGTAACCCCGCAGGAAGCGTGCTTCGATGGGCTTGCGTTGCTTGTCGGACTGGCGGCGAAGTTTCTTCTCTTCCTTTTCCGTCTTGGCGATGATGGCCTTGAGTTCTTCCTGCTTTGTTTCGAGGAGGGCGACTTTGGCGGTTTTCTTTTCGTTCGTGGCGTCGAGAGCAGCTTGCTTCGTCTCAAGTTCGCGGCCGCTAGAGCCGGACTTCTTATCGGAGAGTTGGATCTCCAGGCGCTGCATTTCGGTCTCCTTCATGAGTGCCTCGTACTCGCGGTTGTTCTTGACGTTATTCATCTGCTCCTCGTAGCGGAGGATGAGCTGCTCGGATTCGGCGATGTTGGCGCTGTGGCGGCTGATCTCCGTCTGGAGTTCTTTCACTTGGCCTTCGAGGCGATTGATGCGGGTGTCGAGGCCGGCGATCTCATCTTCGAGGTCAGACACTTCCATGGGAAGTTCTCCTTTGAGGATCTCGATCTGGTCGATCTTGGAGTCGATCTGCTGCAGGCGGTACAGCTCGCGCATTTTTTCTTCTACCGTCTTTTCGGTTGCTACTGCCATAGTTGGTCTGTTAGTTCGTTAGTCTGATGGTGCGAAAGTCACCGCTGGGGGTGCGGTCCCGCCGGAAGCGGAGTCAGAGAGGTATAAGTTCTTTACTGACGACTGTTGAGGCAATTTCCCTACACGAAATACCGAACGGGATTGGTGTTTCGCTCCGTGCAAAGAACCGCAAAGGTAGGGAATTTCTCAGTTAACAACTCCGCCAGTAATTGGGTTGTAAACTGCTCGCTTTCGTAGTGGCCAATATCGCAGATGATGATTTCCCCATCCGCGTCGAAGAACTCGTGGTATTTATAGTCGGAGGTGACAAAAACATCCGCTCCAACTGCTTTGGCGCGGTCGAGTAGGAAGCCCCCCGCCCCACCGCAGATGGCTACTTTGGCTACGGGTTGGCCGGCTAGTTCCGTGTGCTTGATGGTGCCCGTTTTCATCTGTGCTTTGAGGTGGCGGAGAAAAACTTCCTCCGAGAGTGGATCCGGCAGCTCGCCCACCATGCCCGAGCCTACGGTGCCCTCTTCATTTTTGGGGCTGAGGATTTCCAGATTCGTGAGGCCCAGCACTTCGGCGATCTTGGCGTTCACCCCCCGGTTGCGGACATTATCCAGGTTGGTATGGATGGCGTAGATGGCTACCCCTTCCTGTATAGCCTTGATGATGGTCCGTTCCACGTAGTTGGCCCCGTTGAATTTCTTTAGCCCGCGGAAAACGATGGGGTGGTGAGCAACGACGAGGTTACAGCCTTTTTCCACGGCTTCTTCGATGATGGTTTCGGTGCAGTCCAGCGTAGTAAGGATACCGGTTACTTTGGTGGTGGGGTTACCTACGATGAGGCCGGCATTGTCGTAGGATTCTTGCAGGTTTAGGGGGGCGATGGATTCTAGGTAGTCCGTGATGGTTTTTATGGTGTGCATGTTGCTTTGCTGGAGTTGTTTAGTTGTTGAAGGAATAATGGCTGCCGTATCACTTAGGTTGCCTCGCTATTTTTTGTGGCCTGGATTTAGCGGCTCCCGGGAGTGTGGCCTTTAGGCCAAACCTAGTGGATTTGTCTGCTATCTCGTCTAGCACTTCTTTTGTGATCACCACTTAGTAGCAGCGCAGCTAAAAGAAGCAAAAGTCTTGTCTGTTGCAGGTGGCTTAACACGAAATGCTACTGGCTCCCGGCCTCCAGGCCGGGCTCTAGTGTTTTGCTGTGCTATCTCGTCTAACACTTCTTTTGTAGCCACCACACAGTAGCAGCGAAGCTAAAAGCAGCAAAAGCTTTGTCCTGTGACCGTGGCTTAACGCGCTTTCAGCGGCAGAAAGCTAAAATTTGCCAACTCGCCAATCGACGGTGGTTCCAAGCATTGAATCTACCGTTTACACTAGACAATAGCTTTTGCATTCAATTGGCGGCTGCTCACACAGTGCAAATTTCTTCACGCTTTCTGCCGCTGAAATCACTACCACGGTCAAGGGACGGATTACTTTGAGGCTGCTATCTATCTTCTAAAATCTAGCATCTAAAGTCCCCGTCCAAGACTTCAGGTATCCCGTCTAAAATCTAACTTCTAAGATCTAAAGTCCTACCTACCCGCTCAATCACCCCCGAAGAGCTCAACCCATCTACGAAAGAAAGGACCTTTACTTCGCCACCCCACGACTGAACTTCCTTGGCGCCAACGATGGTATCAACGGTATAGTCGCCACCCTTGACGAGGACGTCGGGGCGGAGGGTTTTGATGAGTTCGAGGGGGGTGTCCTCGTCGAAGGCGATGACGCCATCTACGAAGAAGAGGCCGGCCAGGAGGCGCATCCGGGCTTCGAGGGGCATGATGGGGCGGTCGTCACCCTTGAGGCGCTTTACGCTGGCGTCAGAATTGACCCCGACGATGAGGCGGACGCCCAGGCCCGCCGCTTCCTCTAGGTACTGGAGGTGGCCGGGGTGGATGAGGTCAAAAACGCCATTGGTGAAGACCGTTTTATGGTCGTAGCAACGCCATCCGCAACGGCGTTGGGAGAGTTGTTCGAGGGTTAACAGCTTGTCTTGTACTAGTTGGGCGGGCGTCATGGGTGACGAAGGTAGTCCCGTAAATTGACGTGACCAATTTGCGAATTTTCGCTACGGTAAACCCTTAATAACCAACGGAATACAGCACCTACGGGCAGGTCTTTCGCTGCGGGGTCTCGTCCCAATTCCCATTTCATCGCACCTGCGGCAGCGCCCAATGTCGATTCGTGTTTAAACGCCCGATCTATAAGGGTAATCGGGTCTTAGCCTAAAAGCGGGATTTACTCAATTCCTTCGTCTGCTTGGCCAGGTAAAGATCGCCAAAAGTGACGCTGGCCGTGATGGTACCTCGGCGCTCGGTGACCGGACGGATGGCCACGCGGCGGACCTCCGTGGTTTGCTCCAACTCCATCACCTTCAGGCCCTCGGGGAGCCGAAGATTTCCGTTGTTGAGGTTGAAATCGTAAGCCAAGCCCTCTACGTTGAGGGGCTCGTAGATGTGGACGTCCGACTTATCCGCCGTAATGCGCAGGTCCCGCATCGCAGCGTTGGGGCTGATGTTGAGCTCGCCGTACTGCGCGTTGATGGTGAAGGTGCCGCCCACGTCGAGTAGACTGATGTCGGAACGGCGGGAGTTGATGACGACGTTGCCGTCGATACGCTCACCACTGATGTCGCCAAAACGGGTGCGGATGTCGAGCAGACCGTGGACGTTATCGATGTTGATGGCCGAATACTCGCCGTTAATCCGTAGCTGGTTCCGGAGATTGGAGATCGTCGCGCCCCCGAAGTGGCTTTTGAGGTAGACGGGACACTCCTCCGGCAGGGTGATGTAGTAGTGAATCGTGAGTTCACTGGATGCATTATAGGTCTTGTCCTTGAGGTTATTCTTTAGGAAGATCTTATCGCCGGCGGCTTCGGCGACGTAAGCCAGGTTTTCGAGATCCTGCTGGGCGCTTTCGAGGGTAGCGTGGCGGGCGGTCATGACGATCTTGACCTCGATCTCCTGCTTATCCCAGGTTTCCACGAAGATCTCCGCCTTTTCACCTTCCACGGCGAGTTCGCGGCCAGGGGTGTATTTGTAGGTATCCTCGATGGTTTTGCTCACCACTTCCCGGTAAGCATTGGCCGTCTGGGCGTGCAGGCTCCCCGCACTTCCAAAGGGAAGGAATGCACAGAGGGAGGGCAGCAAAGTAAACAGGAAGAATACGGTACGCATGCGGTTTGGTTAGCGGGCTGAGGAAGAGGGCGGAGCCGTTAGATGCGCACGATGATGCGGCGGTAGATCTCACTCCGGTCGCGCTCGATGGCGGCGAGTTGGCGCACGACTGCGGGGTCGTCTCCGTAAGCGACGAGGACGGCTTTGACCTCCTCTTTGGCTTCCGTAAGCTCCTCCAGTTCCATACGCATCGTATTGAGCTCAGGCTCGTTGATGGCTTCCAGTTGGGCGAGTACCCTGGCGAAACTTTCTTCGTCGTCGTCCCAATCCTGCACGGGCTGGGTGCTCGGAGCGACTTCCTTATTGAAAGCGTAGGTGACGGTCGGTCCGCCATCCGCGGTAGCAACCGTGTAAGCGATCCCCAGAGTCAGCAGGAATGCGGCGGCAACGGAAAGCCAGCGGAGCGGTAGTTTGCGGAGAGGCCTAGTAACGGTCGCTGCGGGTTGCGGGGCAGCTTCCGCGCGGGAAAGCTCCTCGGCCAGGCCGTTCCAGACCGCCGGGGGTGGTTGGTAGGAGGGCAATCGGTCGCCGAGGGACGGCGTCAGCTGCCGATCGATTTCCCGCCATACACCGGGTGCGGGGTCGTGCTGGGGAAGGGCGTTCAGCCCATCGTGCAGGGTACGTTTATTCAGCTCCTTCATACGTAATGGCGCAGGTATTCGCGCAGTTTTTTCTTGGCGTAAAAGAGTTGGCTCTTGCTGGTGCCGGTGGTGATATTAAGCATTTCGGCGACCTCCTTGTGCTTGTAGCCTTCCACTTCGATTAGGACGAATACGGCCCGGTAACCATCGGGTAACTTGGCGATAGCTTTTTCGAGGTACTCGGTATCGAGGGCGGAGGTGCCCCAGTCAAGTTCTTCGTCCGCGTGGTTGAGCGGCAGGTCCTCCATGATCTTGCGGCTCCGCAATTTGTTGAGGGCCGTGCGCACGATGACGACCTTCATCCAAGCACCCACCGTAGAATCGCCGCGGAACGTATCCAGCTTCTGGAAGACCTTGAGGAAGCCTTCCTGCAGGGCGTCGTTGGCGGAATCAAAATCGCCGCAGATCCGGTAGCAGGCCGTGTACATCGCCCGGGAGTAGCGGTCGTAGAGTTCTTTTTGCGCGCGCCGGTCCTGGCGGCGGCAGGCGGCAACGAGTTCTTTTTCAGTCATGCGGGCCGGGGTCGGTGCGGAAAACGTCGGGCCGCGGTTTACGGAAAGCTTCATGTCAACGTGGAGTGTAAGGTAAGGAGGTGGGCCCTCCTTTAACGGTTGGTTGGTGGGGTTGATTATTTTGGGGGCCGCCACCTTTAAACCAAGCCGGACGCTCGCGGGACCTCCTGCGTCGGACGCCACGAGGACCTGCAGATTTCGGTAGCTGAATAATTCTCTCGACTCTTATAGCTCCTCGTAGCGTCGATTCTATTGTAGCGCAGCGGAAATAGAATCGTCCTGCGAGCGTGCGGCCAAACACACTACCAGACGCTCGCAGAACCTCCGGCGTCCGCCCCCCCGCGCACGTCTAAGATCTAATGCACGGAGTACTGCGAAGCAAATCCAACTTCTAACGTCTTCTCCACCTTACCTTAATCCCCCCAACCACCACCCCATGCCAAAACTCACCATCGAGTACCAGTCCTACCCCTCCCCTAGTGAGCTACCGGTGGCCGACCAGGAATTACTGGAAGCAGCGACCGCCGCGCTCCCTAACAGCTACTCGCCTTATTCCAAATTCCGGGTGGGCGCCGCGGCCTGCCTGCAGGACGGCACCATCGCTACGGGTTGGAATACCGAGAACGCCGCCTACCCCATGTGCCTCTGCGCGGAGCCGGCCGCCCTCGCCGCAGCGGCCAATTTGCGGCCGGGGATGCCCGTCGTAGCCATGGCCATTACCGTCAAAAGCAACGGGCAGGTAGTTGATAGCCCGGCCTCTCCCTGTGGCTCCTGCCGGCAGCAACTTAGCGAGCACGAGGCGCGGTTCGGCCATCAAATGCGGTTGATCCTACGGGGAGAAAACGGGCCGGTTTACGAGCTCCGTTCCGCTTCCGACCTGTTACCCTTCGGATTTTCGGCTGATCTACTTTAAAAAATAGTAATCGTCAAGGCAGTGAACACCGGTCTGCATGCAGGGTATTATCACAAATTGTCTACCTTGGCCTGCCTACTTTTACACTCATGAAGCTAATACCTACGCTGCTCGCAGCGCTTTTCCTCCTGGGCCCCGTGGCCCTTTCCGCACAGGACTGCCCTTCCTGCGGTGAGGAAGTGAAACTTTCTACGGACGAACTGAAGTCCCTGGCCCGCAAAATGGCTGAGTTACGGGCCCGCCGCGTCGCTCAGTACCAACAGCAGATGGCCTTGTGGCAGCAGTACAACTATTATCAGCAACAACAAGCGGGCGCTGCCGCAGGTGCTCAGCAAGGACCGGGTACGGTACGTAGGGAAATGAACGTAAGGATCGATACCCGGGGAGGTGTGGAAACGGACACCATCATCACCATCGACGAAAATTTCAACGAGGATACGACGATCATCGTCCGCAACATCGCTCCTCCACCGCCGCCCACCGTGGCAGATGATGGCAGGCTCGACGCGGAAATGGAAGCCCTCCGCCAACGCCTCGACCGCCAGGAAGAACTCCTCCTTCAAATTCGGGACGCCAACCTGATGGCCAAATCCGCCCCCGCAAAACGGGACACCGTCATTGAACGGATTCTGACGAACGACGACCCCGATCGCCTCACGCGCACGGACCTTCGCCGCCTCTCCGATGAGATGGGCGAGATGAACCGCGAGATCGCTCGCCTCCGCAATCAAGTGCAGGTAGAAGAAAATCGCCGCCGCCGCGCCGAGGACCGGATGGAAGACGTCCTGCGCGACAACCGCAACGCCATCCGCAGCAATAACCGCAATGATCGGGATACGCGCATCGCCGTCCAACCCAACGTTCAGCCGGACCGCCGGGTACGGGAGCCCGTCGTGATTCGGGATACCGTATTTGTGGATCGTACTGCTCCCGCCCGGGTCGATACCGTCGTCCAAACCGTAGCCGCCGAGCCGGAGATCCGGACCATCCGTGACACGGTCGTTCAGACCCAGGACCGGATCGTGACGGAAGAAGTCGTCCGCACCGAAACCGTCCAATTGGCGGCGAAGGAGCCCATCAGTTTCCCGACCGTATTCTTCGACAACAACTCCGCTACCCTGAACACCAACCACCGGAACATCATCGCTACGATGATCGAAGACATGGAGAACAAGGGAAGCTACAACGTCCGGCTTACCGGCTATGCCAGCCGGAGTGGCAATGCGGACTACAACCAGCAACTAAGCGCCCGCCGCGCGGAAGCCGTTAAACAAGGGCTCGTGAATATGGGGATTTCCCCCAACCGCATCCGTCTCGTCGCTGGAGGTATTGACTTCCAGGCTACAACACCCGCCGCCGGCCGCCGGGTTGAAATTCAGGCCATCCCACAGTAAACCAACAACTACATCTCCCAGTCTCCCCGGAGGCTACTCTCAGCTAAGAATAACCTTTGAATATGAACATCAAGCACTACGCAAAATCGTTCTTCCTCCTGCTGGCGCTTGGCGCTGGTTGCGGGTTGAACGCTCAGGTGAACGGTCTGTCTTACACCCTTCAACCAACGATCAACTACAATATTTTCGACGACCAGTCCGCACTCGATAATGGCATCATGTACGGTGGACGATTGGGATTGGGCTTCGGCCAGAACGTGGAACTGCGCGCGCTGTACATGCGCTCCGCTTCCCAAAACACCAACTTCAGCAACTTCGACTTCGATGATTTCGACTTCATGGGTGACGAACTCGGTGACCGGGATATCGACCTGACCCGTTACGGTGGTGAAGTAAAACTGAACCTTTCCCGCGGTAAGCTCCTCCCCTACCTGACGGTCGGTGCCGGCATTCAGGAATTTGCACTGGACGGTGGTGACTTCGACGATCTGGAAAGCGAAACGATCTACGCCGCGGGTGGCCTCGGGGTGACCTTCAGCTTCCTCGACCGCTTCACGCTGAACCTCGAAGCCCGCAACACTTCCTACAACCAGAACGCCATCCAGAACCTCGTCCTGGCTGATGACCGTGACCGGATCAACCTCGACCCGAAAAACTTCACGGCGGACCGGCTTTACAACTGGTCCTTCGGTGCCGGCCTGGAGTTCTACCTCGGTGGCCGCCGCCCCGGCACCCTTTCTGCGGTTGACCAGGCTTACTCCGAGACCTTTGGTAACGGCTTCCGCAACGTCAGTCTCCTCGTAGAGCCTACGCTCGGTAACGTGAACTGGGATGATGCCCTTCCCTACCAAGACACTTACTTCGGTGGTGCCAGCCTTGGTTTGGACTTTGGCCCCCTCGTCGGAGCCCGCGTCTTTTACTACCGTTCCATGGAGGATGGCGACGTCAACTTTGATTTTGACGACCTCTCCATGTACGGTGCCGATTTCCGTTTCCGCTTCAGTAGCGTGACGACCGGCCTCTCCCCCTTCCTGACGGTAGGTGGTGGTTACATCGACGTGCAAGATGACTACCTCGACCGCAACGGTGAGTTCGGCCAGGCACCCAGCCAGGGCTTTGCTTCCGGTGGTGGTGGTATCTCCCTCAACATCACGCGTAACTTCCGTCTGACGGGCACCTACCGCGCCCTCCTCACAACGGGTAGCGACATCGAGAACGTCAACACGACCGACCAAATTCGTACCTCCAACCAGTGGACGGCAGGTATCAACCTCGCCTTCGGTAAGAAAGCCGCACGCCCCGACGCCGTGTTCAGCAGCACCGCCGACGCCCGCGTCCGCGCCCAGCAGAACGCCGACCAGGCCCGCATGCAGGCCGCCCTCGCCAAGCAGGCCCAGGAAAACAAGGACGCGACGAATCAACTCCGCGCCGACTACGAAATGCGGATGGATGACCTCCGCGCTGAACTCGCTCAGGCCGAGATCGATCAGGACACCGCCCTCGTTGCCGAACTCGAAGAAGAACTTGACGAAGCCGAAGAGGTCGTCGCTGAACTCGAGGACCGCTCCGAAGAGTACGACGAAACCATCGCCCAAGCCCAAGCTAATCAGGCGGCTCTTCTCGACGAAGCTGCCACCATCCAACAGAACACCGCACCTGCGGCAGCGCCCGCATCCAACGGCCGCATCAGCCTTACTCCGGCTGAACTAGAAGGCCTCATCGAAGAGATCTTCGAAGGCATCAACGCCGGCATGAACATGATGCCCGCCCCCCCGATGATGGGTGGCCAGCCAATGATGATGCCCGGAGGTGAATTCGGAATGGCGACCGATACCGCCCGCATCAACCAAATGGAGCGTGAAATCGCCGATCTGAAAGCCGCCATGGGTGAAATGACGGAATTGCAGAAAGAGGAACGCGAACTGAACGCCGCTGCCCGCGAGGAGAACAAAGAGGAACTCCGGAAGGAAATGAACGAGTCCACGAAATCCATCCTCACCGCCATTCAGGACATGCGCAGCGAGATCCGCCAGGAGCTCGACAACAAGTCCAACATGAGCGACAAGGAGCGCAAGCAGATCAACAAAGCCGCCGCCGACGAAGCCGCGAAAGCCGCCAAGGAAGCTGAAAAAGCAGCGAAGGAAGCCCAGCGGGCCGCCGAGAAAGCCGCTAAAAAAGCGGAGAAGGAAGCGAAGAAGGGGAATAACTAATTCTCGCCCTATTTGCTTTGAAAGCCCGGTTACTCGTTGAGTGGCCGGGCTTTTTTGATGACTTTAGACGTTAGATTTTAGATTTTGGACGGGGTGTGCCTAACCAAATAGCGTTGACAGATTAATAATGAAGTCGCGCCATTACGCACGACGGTTTTTAAATTTTTCCTCAGTTAGGTACTTGACACCGGCGGGGAGTATTTGCCCACGCCCCTCACGGGCATACTTGCCGGGCGTGGGTAAATACTTCACGACGGTTGGGCACAGGTCTTCATTCACCCCCTGGCCGTCCTTGATCAAGAGCGCATAGCGGTAGCCTGGCTGATCCGATCGCCAGCCGGCCACAAAGGCTTTGGGACTGCTTCGCAACGGCAACCTTCCGTGGATCCGTTTGGTATTATAGTGCTTCACGGCTCTGTTTACCAGGCGCTTTAGCTGGTCAAAGTCTTTGGGTTGCCAGTGGTCGAGGTACTCTTGTTTGATCACACCGTTGAGGCGTTCAGCGTAAGCATTGTCCAGCGCTACGTCGCACATACTACTTGAGATGCCTCTGCTACGCAGTCGTTCGACGAACTGACGACTACGATACTGCGAACCACCATCGCTGTGGAAGATGAGACCCTGTAGATCTGACTGACCACACTGGCGAAAAGCGCTTTCCAAGGCAGCGATGTTTGCCGTTGCCAGTAGGTGTTTGCTCGTATGGACACCTACGATCTGACGGCTATAAACGTCAATGATGAAGGTGATGTAGTAAAAGCTATTGTTGATGCGATAGTACGTCGTATCGCTCTGCCATACTTGGTTAACCCCATTGATAATCAGTTCTTTAATTAAATTAGGATAGCGATAGGACCCCGATCGGGTTACCCGCACGTAGTTGCGTTTACGGACTAGGGCATAGCCACGCCGGGTCATCTCACGGCAGAATGCGTTGCGCGAGATATGCCGCGGCCGTAGCATACTCCAGGCTTTCTGTAGGCCCAGGCCGGGGTGTTCTCTGCGCAACAGTTTTAACTGAGACTCAGCTCCGTTCATGGCATCCTCGTACTTAGCTCGGCGCTTCCAAAAAGCAGCGTGAGCTTGTCGACTAACGCCCAAGGCTAAATAGATCGTTTGCTTCGTCATTGGCTCTTCTTTTTGCTCGAAGAGTCGGCTGAGCGCAGTGTGGAAGCAGCTTTTTTTTTGAACTCCGGCATCTCCTCTTCGTAAATGGCCAGCATTCTCGTTTTGTGGTCAAGTTGAATGGCCATCCGACCGAGGAGGGCTTGCTGTTCGGCGAGCTGACGTTGCAGTTCTGCAAGCTTAGCAGTTTGACTATTGGGGACTTCGACGATAACGGCATTCTTCTTGGCCATGCTACTGTATTTAGCGATCCAGTTGTAGATCGTTTGATAAGATACGCCGTAAAGCTGGACCATTTGCTTGACACTAAAGGTGCCCTCCTCAAAATCTTTGACGCGGGCTCGTTTGAAGCACTCGCCGTAGCGCTTGGTGGGACGGATCTTCCGATTTTTTGTTGACATTTCGATGCATTGGTGTCAACGTATTTGGTTTAGGACAGGGTACCTGATACCGTCGTAGTTTATCCGTCCCTTGCAGGTGGTAGTAAAATTTCTTCGGATTAGCGTTAAGAACGCTGCACTGTTCGAGCTGATACAGTTTATGAATGAAACCCAAATTGATGCAACCGCAAATCGCCGCCTGAAAATAAGTCGTTGAGCGAGTTTAGCTTCGCTGATCGTCGTACCTCCTCTGAGTTGCAGCGTTTAGCTAATCCGAAGAAATTTTGCGTTAAGCCACCTGCACAGGACAAGAATTTTGCTTCTTTTAGCTGCGCTGCTACTGCGTGGTCTTCTGAAAAGAAGTGCTAGGCGAGAAAGCTTAGAAGGCTAAAAGCCCGGCCTGGAGGTCGGGAGCCGGAGAACAAAGAACCCGCTCATTCAACCAGAATGAGCGGGTTCTCTAAACAGGTAACTAAACTCACTTCGAAAAGTGGCCGTGAATCTTTTCAAACAACTCCGTACCAATGTTGTACTGCGCTTCTCCAGTCGCCGCCCCAATATGCGGCGTAACGCTGATCTGCGGGTGCTCCAGCAAATCCCGGCGGGGGTTGGGTTCACCGACAAAAACGTCGAGGGCGGCACCGCGGACTTTTCCTGATTCCAAAGCAGCCAACAGGGCATCTTCGTTGATGACGCCGCCGCGGCTGGTATTGGCGAGAATCACGCCATCCTTCATTTTGGCCAGCTCCGCTTCACCAATGAGGTTACCACCGGGAACGTGGATCGTGATGTAATCCGACTCTGCCAACATCTTTTCCATAGAGACTACCGGTACGTTGACGGTCACTTTCTGGCCGAGGAGGTCCAGTTCGATGTCTTCGCTCTCCTTAACGAGATCGACGGGGAGGACGTTCATGCCCAGGCCGATGGCGATGCGGGCGGCTTCCACACCGATGCGGCCAAACCCGAGGATGCCGAGAGTGCGGCCACGTAGTTGCTGGCCCTTCGCGTAAGCTTTCTTGAGGCCTTTGAAGTTGCTATCCGCCTGGCGCAGCTCGAAGTTGGAGCGCTGCACGTCGCGGCTCAGGGAGAAGAAGTGGGCGAAAACTAACTCCGCTACACTCGCGCTCGAAGCAGCTGGCGTATTGTAGGTAGGAATGCCCTTGGATTTGGCGTATTCGTGGTCGATGTTATCAATACCAACACCACCGCGGCAGATGGCTTTGAGGTTGGGGCTGGCATCAATCAGATCCTTCCGCACTTTGGTAGCGCTGCGAACGCAGATGACGTCGAAATCATTCAGTTTGGTCATCAATTCCTCCTGGGGGATGTGGTCGGTGACGACTTCGTAACCGGCGGTTTCCAGGGCTGCTTTTCCGTTGGGCGCAATGCCGTCGTTGGCGAGGATTCTGATCATGTTGGATTTTTTATGGGGAAATGAGGGGCAAAGAAACGGTTTTTCTACTGGGCGGGGTGTGGGAAAGCGGGGGGAATTACTACGCGCTGCGCGCTTGGCGTAACTGGTGGTTTGGTACTTTGGTGCTTTGGGCTGCCGCACATCACAGCGGCAGCCCAAAGTACCACCACGAAGTAGCAGCCTAGCTAAAGCACTAAAACACCCTCGGCAGGATCATCTTGACCTGGCTATCGCACGTCCCATCCTTCCCCAATTCAAAACGTTATCCTCTTACACGCCGTACCTTCGCACTCCCAAATCCACCAACATGGCTATTGACATCATCTGCCTGATTTTTGCCGCTTACGGATTTTACGTTGGCTACACGAAAGGCATCATTTCTACGGTACTGACGCTGGCGAGTTACGTCATCGGTTTACTGGCCGCCATGAAGTTTGGCCCGATTGCCGGAGATATGCTTTTCGAAAGCTTTCCGGCCGTGACCAAGGGCGGCAGCTTTTTGTTGGGGGTCGTCCTCGTCTTCTTTCTTACCCTACTCCTGTTCAAACTGGTGGCGCGGGGCCTGACGGGCTTTATGCAGACGGTCAACATCAACATCGTCAACCAGCTGCTGGGCGGTATCATTTCGGGGCTGTTCTTTGTCTTCGTGTTTTCCGGCCTCGTGCTGTTGGGCGACGGTAGCCGAATCATCACCAAGGAACTCCGCGATACCAGTATCACTTACGGGCCCATTACTCAGCTACGGGAAACCGTCTGGGAAAAGGGCAAGGGTCTCTTCCCCGTCTTCCGCGATTTCTACGACCAGGCCGTTGACTCCATGGACCGCATGCGCGACGGTATTGAACGCGGCGAAAACGACAGTATTTACGATATGGAAGAATGAGAAGGGGAGGCATCGCTGGTAAGGATTCGTTAAAGTTGAAAGCCAATCGTAACGAGCTATGAAGTGGCAGAGTCTATAGTCTGTAGTCTATAGTCATCCGTTCAAGCTCCAAACTATAGACTGCAGACTAAAGACTATAGACTCCAGACTATAAAATGCGCTATTACCTCATCCCCATACTCGCCCTCTTCCTCTGCACCCGCGGCAGCGCCCAGGTGACGCAACCCGAGCCGGTGGCCGAGAAGGAAGTGATCAGCATCGATCGGGCGGATGAGCTGCGGATGATCGGCCAGGGGAAGACTCAGGAGTTGGTCGGGAACGTGGAACTGAGCCAGGACAGCATCTTTATGTATGGCGATAGTGTCATCCTCGTCGGGGAGCAGCAGGTGTACGCTTACGATAACGTCACGATCCAGCAGGGAGACAGCCTGGCAGCTTTTTGTGACGTGCTTGACTACAACGCTGGAACGCTGTTGGCGGACCTGCGGGGAGACGTCGTCCTCAAGCGCGGCGAGACCGAACTCTATACCCAACGGCTCGATTACAACCTCGCCACCAAAGTGGCCACCTACCACAACGGCGGGCGCATCGTCCGGCAGGGAACGGAACTCAACAGCCGCCACGGCTACTACTACGCCGATGCCCGCGAAGTGTATTTCCGGGATAGCGTTGTAGTGGTGGACGACCGCTTCGAGATGCGCGCCGACACCCTGAAGTACGACCTGCTGAATGAAAAAGTATACTTCCTGGGGCCTACCGTCATCCGCACGGATACCCACCGGATTTACTGTGAATCGGGTTACTACGACGTGGCCAACGACGTGGCCGTTTTCGCCCAGAACGCCCAGTACAAAAGCGGTGAACGGGTGGCGGCGGCCGATACGATCAAGTACTTCGGGAAAGACGAAAACTACATCCTCGAGGGCGACGCCTACGTAGCCGAAGGCGACAACCAACGGGCGACGGGGGACCGGATCAACTACTTCCGCCGCCAGGATCGGTACGTACTGGAAGGCAACGCCTTCGTGCGGGATTCCACCCAAACCGTGACGGGTGATACGATTGATTACAACGCTAAGCAGGAGACCTACTCCGTGGCCGGCGGGCGACCCCGTGTCTCTGCCCCCCCGATGATCGTGGTGGCCGACCAATTGAATTCCGACCCCGAAAGTGGATTCTCCACGGCGCTCGGTAACGTGATCTGGCAGGACACCTCCGCCAACCTCATGATCGAGGCCGAGAACGCCCGCTACAACGAAAGCTCCGGCTACCTGAAAGCCACCGGTGGAATTCGTGGCCGCCCGCTGCTGACGTCGATCCTGGACCAGGATACCATGTGGATGTCGGCGGACACCCTGCTCTCCGTCCGGTCGGACAGCGTGGATACGCAGGGTGATACGGTGCGGTTCCTCTCCGCCTACAACGACGTACGCATCCTCAAATCGGATATCCAGGCCGTGTGTGACTCCCTGGGCTTCAATACGGTGGATAGCGTGCTTACCCTGTACCAAAACCCGGTCCTGTGGCAAGACACCAGCCAGCTAACGGGGGATACGATCGCCATTCTCTTTAAGGGGGAACAGCTCGACCGCGTCAAATTGCGCCGCAACGCCCTGGTCCTCACTTCGCCGGACCTCGTCTTTTTCAACCAAGTGAAGGGCAAGAACATCGTGGCCACCTTTGACGAATCCAGCCTCACCCGGACGGACGTGGTGGGTAACGCCGAGGCCATCTACTACATCCAGGACAAGGTGGGCGCTTACGTGGGCGTCAACAAAACCGCCTGCAGCTCGATGTCGCTGGATTTCCTGAACGGTGCCGTCCGTAAGATCCGCTTTCTGGATGCCCCGAGCGGCAAGATGGACCCGATGGGCGCGGTGAACCACGACGCCTTTAAGTTGGAAGGTTTCCGGTGGGAGGTGGCGCGGCGGCCTCGGGTGCTGGGGGATTTGTTTGGGGTGTTGTTGCGGTGACGCGCAGATGCCACAGTTAGCTTGAATAACGTAGCTTTGAGTTCGGCAAACATTTTTCCGCTAGCACCTTAAATACTGTAGGCAACTAACATGGTTTCAGCTCCTTTCCGATACCTCGTCGTGGTCGCAGTCCTACTCTTCGGATATACCGTTGTTGGCCAAAGTAACGCACTGGTTGAAGCCCGGGAAGCACTGACTTCAGGTAATCCAAGCGAAAAGATCTCCCTGCTCGACAGCCTCACTAAAACCAACACCCTCTCCCCCACCCTCTACCAGGCCCTGGGCAACGCCCACCACGATCGGGGAGAATACGGGAAGGCTATCCTCGCCTACGAGCGGGGGCTGCGGTTACAACCTGCCAATAAGGACCTAGCGAATAACTTGAAGTACGTCCGCGGCGAAGCGGGCATTGACCGGCCCATCATCAAAGAATTTTTCGGCGTCCGCTGGTGGCGCAGTTTTGGTGCCTGGGTGGGCGTCGCCGCCGCCAAGTGGATCGCGCTGCTGTGCTGGTCCCTCGCCGTTGCGGGAGCCGCCCTGTGGTACCTCCGCCGCGAGCAAATGGCGGAAACCCGGCGCTTCGCCCTGCTGCCCGCATCCGGTGTACTCCTGGCCCTAGCCTTCGTTTTTTACGTCCTGGGCTCCAGCCGCGCGGCTTACCTGGGAAATGACCGGGACGCCATTCTCACCGCCCGCTCCGCCGAACTCCGCGTTGCCCCCGGCCCGGACGCTACCCTCGAAGAAACCCTCACCGAAGGCCTCAAGGTCCGGATCCTGGACGAATTTGAATCCTACGTAAAAGTCTCCCTAGAAAACGGCCGCCAGGGCTGGCTAAGATCCGACGTAGTTGACATTATTTGACCACTAGTCCCGGAGGGGCGCCTATTGTAGCGAGGGGATGCTTCCCCTCGTTTTCGTTGACAATCGTTGCATCGGATGCTCCCCTCGTATTCGTTAAATATTGTTGCAGGTATGCTTCCCCCCATTTTCGTTTCCCCTCTTATTCGTTGAATATTGTTGCAGGGGATGGTTCCCCTCGTTTTCGTTTCCCCACATATCCGTCTCCCCTCACACACCCCCCGCAAAACTATGCCCCTCCCTCCGCGTTAACCGAGGACCAAATCACCCCACCCACCCAGCGTGCGCGAACTACAATACCTCAACAAATTTTTCTGGCGCTACCGTGGCCGTTTGCTCCTGGGGATCATCTTCATTTGTACCTCTAATTATTTCCAGGTCCTGCAGCCACAGGTGATTCGGGAGGCGCTTGATCTCGTGGTCGAGCACCTGAATAATTACCAGATGTACGAAGGCTTCGGAGCGGTCCGTGACCAGTACTTTGGCGTCCTGAGTCACACGTTGATGTTGTTCGGTGGCCTTGTCTTCGTCCTCGCCTTAATGATGGGTTTTTTCCTGTACCTGACGCGGCAAACCATCATCGTGATGTCCCGCCTCATCGAGTATGACCTGCGTGAGGTGATCTTTGACCACTACCAGGAACTGAGCCTCGACTTCTACAAACGGAACAACACCGGTGATCTGATGAACCGGATCACGGAGGACGTCAACAAGGTGCGGATGTACCTGGGGCCGGCCATCATGTATTGCGCGAATTTGATCTCTACCATCGCGCTGGTGGTCTACGCGATGCTAAAGGTTAGCCCTACTTTGACTTTATACACGCTGATACCGCTCCCATTGCTGGCCATCAGTATTTACTACGTGAGTAACATCATCCACACTCGCTCGACCTTTATTCAGCAGCAGTTATCGAAGCTGACGAGTATTGCTCAGGAGGTGTTCAGTGGTATCCGCGTCGTAAAGAGTTACGTTCGGGAACAGCAGCAGGTGGCCTACTTCTCCGAGGAAAGTGATAAGTACAAGGAGATGAGCATGGACCTGGCTAAGGTGGATGCCTGGTTCTTTCCCCTCATGGTATTTATGGTAGGGGCCAGCACAATTCTGACCGTTTACGTCGGTGGCCTCCAGGTGGTGGCCGGGAACATCTCAGCGGGTAACATCGCCGAGTTCGTCATCTACGTCAATATGCTAACGTGGCCCGTCACGGCCATCGGCTGGATCGCCAGTATCGTTCAGCAAGCCGCCGCCAGCCAGAAACGGATCAACGAATTTTTGAGCTCCAAAACGAGCATCGTCGACCCCGCGCCGGAGGAGGATCACGCCCTACGTGGGGAGATCACTTTTGAGCGGGTAGCCTTTACCTACCCGGATACGGGTATCGAAGCCATCAAGGAGGTAGATTTCCACCTGCGGGCCGGCGAAAAACTGGCCATCATTGGCCGCACCGGCTCCGGTAAAACGACCATCGCCGACCTGCTTGTCCGCATGTACGACGTCACCAAAGGGCGTATCCTTATTGACGGCAAAGACATCCGCGAAATTGGCCTGGCCAATCTGCGCCGCCGCATCGGCCTCGTACCGCAGGACGTCTTTTTATTTTCGGACACCATCCACAACAACATCGCTTTCGGTGCCGACCACGACCCCTCACGCGAGGAAGTCACTCAGTTCGCCGAGTACGCGGCGGTCAAGGATGACATCGAAAATCTACCGTTAGGATTCGACGCCATGGTGGGCGAACGCGGCGTCACACTTTCAGGCGGCCAGAAGCAACGCGTCAGCATTGCCCGTGCCCTCATCAAGCATCCCGATATCGTCATCCTGGATGATTCCCTTTCCGCCGTAGACACCAATACGGAGCAGCAGATCCTCGGCTACTTCAACGAAGCACTGGCGGATAAGACCTCCATCATCATCACCCACCGCATCTACGGCCACCTCAAGTTCGATAAGATCATCGTCCTGGAAGACGGCCGTATCGCCGAGATGGGTACCCACGAAGAGCTCATCGAAAATGGCGGCTACTACTCGGAGGTGGTGGAGCGGCAGATGGCGGAGGAGGTGGAATGATTGGCGATTTGCTTCGCAGTACTTCGTGCACTCGATTCTCGATAAGTGAGGACTGATTTCGCTACCGCACGGCTTTGTCGCACTGCGTGCTTCCGCCGGTATCATAGTGAAGGTTATATCCTTACATAGTTTATCTAGGTATCGTAACCGAGCGAAGCGAGAGTAACTGCGGTAGCGCGGAGCGAAGCGACTGTAACAGCGGTAGCCAATCAGTCCTCGCCAATCGAGAATCGAGTATCGAGAATCAGAAAGCCCCACCTGCAAACTGCAAGCGGGGCTTTTCAAATCGGATGTTATTGCTATTAGACAACTTTCACATCAACTGCATTCAGACCTTTACGGCCTTCTTCCACGGTGTAGGAGACTTTGTCGCCTTCGCGGATGTCGTCGATGAGGTCATTGGCGTGAACGAACACGTCTTTGCCCCCGTCGTCGGGAGTGATGAAGCCAAAACCTTTGGCGTTGTTGAAGAATTTAACGGTTCCCTCGCTCATGTTCATGATATTTAGGGGGTGACTAAGAGGCTGCAAGGTAGGCGCAGAAAAGTCGGTAATCTCTTTATCCACCGTTTGCCAAGCTTTTACGGGCAGTATTTCCAACAATAAATTCCCCGAAATCACGAGGCCACTTCCCTGATTATCGGCTAACACCTAGCGGGGCGGGGCTTCCCCCCGTTTGGGTTTAAGGGTAGGCCCAAGTAAAAAGATGGCTCAAAAGAAAATTGAAAATAAATATCGAAATGGCCATAAAAGAGCGGAGGCTTTACCGAATGTAGCCATTTCTGACCTGTTCCGATCATAAAACGACATCAATTACAGCTATTTGAGTTTCAGACACTTGCAACTATGATGACTTATAACGTAATTTTACGTTAAGTAACGAATCATGAATAAATTAACCACGGCTCAGGAGGAGATCATGCACCACGTCTGGTCGCTCGGTGAATGCACGGTGGGCGACGTCCGCGCCAGCGTTGCAGAAGCCAAGGGAGGCAAACAGCCTGCGCACAGTACTATTTCTACACTGATGCTTGCCCTCAAAGAACGAGGCTTTCTGCACCATAAGGCCTACGGGCGCACCTTCGTCTACCGGCCTGCCATTACGCGCGAGGCGTACGGCAGCCGCTCCCTGGCTGGTCTGATCAAAAACTTCTTTGGCGGCTCCGCTTCCCTGGCCGTCAGCAACCTTGTGAAACGGGAAAATCTTGACCTGGATGAGCTTAACGCCCTCGTCCGCCAACTCGAAGAAGAATGATGGACTACCCCGAATTCCTGTTGCGGCTGTCGGTCGTTTGGGCCGCCCTGATCGCTTACCACTGGATCGCTCTGCGCCGGGCACCGTTCCGTACGCAACGCATCTACTTGCTGTTCGCCACGTTCGCCGGCTTGGTGATCCCCACGCTACCGACGATTTCGGGATCTGCCGTACTTCCCATACTCGTGCCCATCCAAGAAGCCTTTTCCTTCACGGTCGTGGCGGGTGAGAACTTGATTACGGCAAACCCGCAATCCATCATGCCATCGTTCTGGGTGATCGCGTATGCGTCTGGCGTTCTTTTCCTTTTGGCGCTGTCGCTGGTGCAGTGGTGGGGACGGAGGCGGTGGAATGCGACTGGAGACCAAGCCTCCCACGAAGGATATCAACTGACCATCCATCCCGACATCCCCAGCCCGTTCACCCTCTTTGGGCGGATCTACCTGCCACAGCGTTTGGTCGGGACATCGCTAGGCGATACCGCACTACTCCACGAAACATCGCACCTGCGGCAGCGCCACCACTACGATGCGCTGCAGATGCAGATGCTGTGCACGCTGCTATGGTTCCACCCCCTCAGCTGGATACTCCGGAAGCTGCTGAGCGACGTCCACGAATACGAGGCGGACGCGCAGGTCATCAAAACCATTCCCCGCAACGCTTACGGGCTGCAGCTATTGCGCGCCAGCCAGACATCGGGCTTCGCGCTCGGCCTATTTTCTTCACCACTTAAAAACCGTATTAACATGCTTACGAATTCATCACCCCGCCGTAACCGCCTCGAACTGGCCATCCTACCCTTATTGTTGGGGCTGCTCACCTTTACCTGTAGTGACGTGATCGCTCAGGACGCCCCAATTAAAGCCGTTGCCGTCAGTGCCGCCGGTGTGCCTCACTTGGCTAGTCTTCCCGAAGATGCTACGGATGAAGAAGCTCTACGCGCATTCATGAAGGCCGTGTACAGCGAAATTCGCTACCCGCAATCGGCTCGCAACTCCGGTGTCGAAGCCAGAATCTACCTATCCATGTCCGTAAGCCCGGACGGCAAAGTGCGCCAGTTTGAAGTGACGGACCGGGGTAACGGCCCTTCCTTCGGCGGCGACAACATCGTCGTGATCGGCTACGGAGATAAGGGTGCCGGCGACGCGGGAGAGCGTAATAGCGAATCGTTGATCGCTGAGGTCCGTCGCATGGTTTCCTACCTCAATCAACAGGGCGGCTTCAAATACGAAGACAGCGGTTACGCCGACGTCCCCGTGACCTACGGCATCAGCTTCCGCTTCAAGTTGGAGCCCGAAGAGGATGAATAGTTTACGGATTCGTTAATCCAGCCAGACCAGATCAACCCGGCCACCACGCACGCGTACCTTTGCGGTACAACCCACCCGCCATGCCCCTGCTTGCTTTACTTTCTGCCTTGCTGCTCGGCTTCAATGCCCCGGTGCACGAATACCACATCTCAAAGACCAATATCCGTTACGTAGCCGAACGGCAGCAGGTACAGGTGGAGATGCACCTCTTCGTAGAGGATCTGGAAAAGGACATGATGGCCTTCGGCGCTCCGGCCGGCCTCGAGCTCGGGACGGAACTGCAACACGACCAGGCTGAAACCCTATTAACACAATACCTGGCCGATCACTTCCGCATCAACTGGAACGGCGATGACCTACCCTTAGAAATCATCGGCTACGAACTGGAGGATGACCTCCACGGGTTTTGGGTCTATCTCGCCGCGGAGGAGGTGGCTCCACCCACCGAAGTTGAAGTAATGACCTCCCTCCTCACCGAGACTTACGCCGACCAGAAGAACATCGTCAAGATCTACAACGGCGAAGAACGGGGCGCGACATTGTTGATGTCGAAACAGCGCAGTGTAGGGAGGTATAGTCTTTAGTCTGCAGTCTGTAGTCTATAGTCTGGCACTACAGACTACAGACTACAGACTAAATACTAATCCACCGCCGCCGCCGCATCAACAATCCCCCAACCGAAATTCCGATCCCGGCTCGGGTAGATGGAAGCGGCCTGCTTCATCCGGTTTAAGACTTGACTGCGTGACTGGCCCGTATTCGTAGCCCACACCAGCGCGGCGATACCGGCCGTTGTTGCCGTTGCGGCGCTGGAGCCGCCAACGTAACCCGGTGTATTGTTGTAGCGGCTTAGCGTGAGGCTGGTCCGATCAGTAGCGTTGCGGCGTTGCATGACGGCTACGAAATCTACTTTGCTACCATCGTGGCAAGTGTTACAACGTTGGAGGGGTGAGCCGTCCCGCACGCCCGTCACGGCTACTGTCCGGCTGAGGGAAGCGGGGAAGATGACGCCGTACCAGCTCGTCCAACTCAGCGAAGTGCCGGCTGCGGCGAAGATCATTTTGCCGCGGTTATACGCGTAGTCGATTCCGTCTTCCACCGTTCCGCTACTGAATACGTCACCGATGCTCATGCTGATGACCTTAATGTTGGATTGCTGCCCGGCATTGACGAGGGAATTCTTCACGCCCCGCTTTTCGCGGCTGTTGTTGACGATCACGTCGCTCGTGCCGCGGTAAGTCCGCAAGTTGGCTTTGTACGCTACCCCGACGGTGGCGCCACCACTACGGCGGGGGCCGGCGGCCAGTCCGGCCATTTGGGTGCCGTGGCCACAGCGGTCATTGGGGCCGTCAGTAGCGCTACTCCACCAGTTCGGGCGGTAGTAGCCCAACTTGCTAATGGACCGGCCCGTACTGTATCCGGAACTGAAATTTCCGTTCAGATTTGCTTGCTCAGGGTAGGTACCGCTATCAATCACGGCGATGCCGATGTTGTCGCCCTGGCTCGTGTTCCAGGCCTGCTGGATGTTCATGTAGCTATAGTTCCACGGCACTTTTGCTCCGGGGGTGATCGTGGTGTAATCCGCGCTGTTGATGTTATTCGCCGGGGCTTCGGAACAGCCGGACCCGGAACGGAGGGAAATATCTCCGCCTTCGTAGTTGCTGGGTTCGAGGTAGCGCACGTCGGGGCGGTTCCGGAATTCATCCACCAGGCCGGCGTGCAGTAGCTTCACCTCGATGAGTGGAAGCACGCCGTCGTCCTCTACCAGCAGCAAGTCTTTTTCGGCGATGGTTTCCCCCGTAAGTCGTTCGTGGGCGGCGCGGAGGTCCGCGACGAGTTCATCACGGGTTTGCTTCCAGTCGCCACGGCTTACGTCGACGAGGTGGATTGTCTCCTTCAGGTTATCGTAACCGGCTGGTTGGTAGCCAATTACGGCGTGGTGCTCGCTCAGGTCGAGGGCACTCCACAGCATATTGCTGGGTGCTTCATTCCAGTCGAAGGGGCGGTCCGTAGCGTGCAGGTGGGCCTCCACGGCAGCGTTGATCTCGGAGCGGCTGAGCTGCTCGTCGGTGGTTTCGTTTTGGGGTGCGACGGTCGTCAAGTCATCATCACACGCAAAAAAGGTGAGCGCCAGGGCGCAGCAGAGTAAAATCTTTCTCATGATCGAATAAAGGTTTGGTTTGGGGCGCCCGGGCGCTGCCGCAGGTGCCCCAGAAATGGGCTAGAAAACGTAGGTAACGGATGGCAGGCGGACCAGACCCAGTGCAACGGAAGCAACGAAAACCAAATGATTGATCGCCACCAGAGCCTCCTACCAATTATTACGGCTGTAATATAGCAAGGAACTTTTCTTTTCCATGATTTCGGACTCAGGAATAAAGAATTGAGCCATCTCGATAGTGCGCTTCAAAAAAGGAACGGACCGCTAATTTGATACCACGAAGACCGATCCGCCTTCACTTACCTTTGTGGCCGACAGTTGAACTTTCCCCATGCGTATTCTTCCAATGGCCTTGTTGCTTTTCCTGGTAGCGCTCTGCAGCCACTCAGCCAGCGCGAACGAAACGACGCCCACTACGCTGGCGGCGGGTATGGACTACGGCGGCCCTACAGACCTAAGAAAGGACACCGACGGAGACGGCATCCGGGACCGCGATGACGACTGCCCTACCGAAGCCGGCCCCGCCTCAACGAACGGCTGCCCCGATACCGATGAGGATGGCGTCGCCGACCACGAAGACGAATGCCCCAATCTACCAGGTACCGAAGCCCACGCCGGTTGCCCCGACCGCGATCGCGATGGCCTCGTTGATAGCCTCGACCGTTGCCCCAACCACTACGGCCCCGCCCGCTTCAGTGGCTGCCCGGATACCGACGGGGACGGCATCGCTAACCCCGACGATAAGTGCCCCCGCGAATTTGGCTTGGCCGCCACCAAAGGCTGCCCCGACGGTGACGGGGATGGCATTATCGACCGCCGTGACCAGTGCCCCGGGGAATACGGGCTCAAAAGATTCCAGGGCTGCCCCGATCGCGATAACGACGGCCTACCCGACGAAGCCGACCGGTGCCCGGATCTGCCAGGCAACCTCATCACCGGCTGCCCCGACGCCGACGAAGACGGCACCAACGACGCCGATGACGAATGCCCCGACGAACCCGGCCCCCTCCGCGGTTGCCCCGATACGGACGGAGATAAGGTGGCCGACTGGGAAGACAATTGCCCCCGCAAGTCCGGGCCCGCCCTCAATGGTGGCTGCCCCGACGTACAGTTCCGAAGGCTGAGCCCCAGCGCCCTGGAACAACTCCGCCTCATCGGAGAAAACATTAAGTTCGAAACCGGTTCCTCCGAATTAAGCGCGGCCAGTAGCCAGGAGATCCTGGATCTGGCGGAGGTCGCCCGTCGCTACCCTAATCATACCTTGGTCATCAAAGGCCATACGGACGACGTGGGGGACGACGAAAAGAACACCCGCATCAGCCAGGAGCGAGCCGACGCTTGCCGGGACCTTCTCCTCGCTTACGGCTTTCCGGAAGACCGCGTACGGGCCGTCGGCTACGGCGGCAGCACCCCCGTGGCGGACAACTCCACCGCCGCCGGCCGGGCCCGCAACCGCCGGGTAACCTTTGAACTCCTGGAGCGATGATGCGCCACCTCGCGATCGTGCTTTGCCTCTGCGCCTGCCTTTTAGGCTGCAATCGAACCGCCCGGACCTACGACTTTCCCCGACCGGTGGACACCAACGATCAACCCACTGATATCCTGGAGGGTAAAGCTTGGAATTTGGGCAATGGCATCAGCCTCAGCACCAATTTTCCTTCCGCTCGGCTTACGGAGGTGAAAGTAGCCGCTCCGGGCCTCATCACCGGTTTCGTTCCTGGGGAGAACACGCCCATTAACGTCAGCCCCTGGTACGCTTTCCTACTTTCTTCCGCCGTGGATACCACCCTCCGGGTACAACTTGGCTATCCAAATACGGCCTACCACCGCTACTGGCCCAAACTGAGTAGTGATGGTGACACCTGGATGAGGATCGATAGCACCAGATTTCGAGTGGCTCCGGACAGTAAACTGGCCACGCTTACCCTGAGATTGACTGCAGGGCAGCCACTTTGGGTAGCCGCTCAGGAACTCCACGATGTCCGCCGGGTCGAGACATGGATCGAGAAAATTGCACGCAACCCCAACGTAAGGGTGGAATCCGTCGGAACTAGCGTTGGCGGTCTGTCGCTTCCCAAAATCACTATCCGTCGTCCGGGTGGTTCACCGCGGCGTACCATTGTTGTTTTGAGCAGACAACACCCACCGGAGGTGGCGGGCTACCTGGCCATGAAAGCCTTTGTAGAGGAGCTACTTGCCGACCCCAGGTTTTCAAATTTTATAGACCGATACCAAGTGCTGGTCTATCCACTCCTAAATCCGGATGGCGTCGAGCTTGGCCACTGGCGCCACAACCGGAATGGCGTAGACCTTAACCGGGACTGGGCCTTCTACCGCCAACCCGAAATCCGGCAGGTAGCAGACGACATTGTCCGGACGGCTCGCAAATCAAAGGCTCCCGTCGTGTTGGGTTTGGACTTCCATTCTACCTGGAAGGATGTGTATTACACCCACGACGATTCCGTACAACCACCTTCCCTACTTGGCGATTTTAAGGACCGCTGGTTAAACACCATTGAGACCGAAATCGGAGGCAACTTCAAGATCAATGAAGAAGCGGAGCCCATCGGCAGACCTACCTCCATGAGTTGGTTCCGGACTCAGTTTAACGCCGAAGGCATCACTTATGAGATCGGAGACGATACACCACGGGACTTCGTCCGCCGGAAGGGTCAGGTTTCCGCGCGGGCGCTCATTACGGAATTGATGAAATAGCCCACCAAGTGATTCTATACACGTTTGAGCCGGACTGGATGGGTCCGTCCGGAGTACCATTGCGGGACGTAGAGGTTACCATCTTCGTCGGCACAGACGTCGTGGGGGTTCATGAAGGTTTCTCCATCCCAATTAACGTCGTTGTAATTATCCAATCCTACTGGTGATGATCCGCCGGGGAGGGATAAAACGTTAAAGTCTTTGTCCAGTATGGCCACCATCCCATCGTAGTGCCACCAGCTGGTGGTGACGATCACAGCGAAGAGGGTTTCGGCGCCGGAAATGACCGGTCGGCAAATTTGGAGGCCGGGTAGTTCGTGGGTTTGCAGGTGCTCACCGTTCAGGCTCCAGCGTTGGAAGTTCTGGGCGGCACGGCTGGTAATGAGTAGCTCCGGGGTGCTCCGCCGCTCGTCTAAGGTGATGCCGTGGCAGCAGTCAAAGTGGTCCGGCCCGCCGAAGGAATTTACCAGTTTGCCCTGGCCATCAAAGTGGAATATGAGGTTAGTGCCGTAACCATCCGCCACGTACACGTCTCCGTTACTGGCAACTGTTGTCTCCGTGGGTTTGAATTGCTTTCCTTCCGGAATCAGGTCGTCTGGTACGTCCAGTTCGCGAATAAGTTGGCCGTCCAGCCCAAGATTGATAACCCGGCCGCTTTCGCTGTCCGTAAGCCAGAAAGTCTGGTCGCTCCCCTCCCCTGCTTTAGTGAAACCATGTGGTTCGACCAACCCGTGTTTGAAGGAATCGAGAATCTTTCCATCCTTATTATAGACGAGTACGTCCGCCTTTTCGCTCACGGTGGAACACACCAGCCGCCCGCGGCTATCTAGGACCATTTCGTGGCAATGCATCACTGGGTGAGCGGCGGTATTACCTGAGTTCCACTTCAAGTCTGCTTCGTAGGTGAAATTACCGTGGCCAACAATTCTGCTGGGAGGTGCTGTTTTAGTCGGCGTTTTCTCTTCCTCGCAGGAAGAGTAAGCCAGGGGCAGCAGAGCGGCGGTGGCACCCAGACCGGCTTTGCGCAAAAATTGGCGGCGATTATCAGGCTTAGGCATACGTTCTTGACTAGTTATTTATTTAGACGTGGGCGCGGCAACTGGCTGGTATCCAGTATTTACGGCAATACTTGGATGAGCGGCGGTGAAAGCTTCCACGGCGGCCGGGCTCACCCCCGTCTGCCACAGATAGACGCGCTTTAGTTTCGGGTAGTCCGCCAGATGCGTAAAAATGTCATCCTTCACTTGCGTTCCGTAGAGGTTCAGGCTTTCGAGATGCTGGAGCTCTTTTAGTTGCTCCACGGTGCTACCAGTTACCTGCGTACCGTTCAGGCGCAGGCGATTCAGGTTCTGGAATTGGCGCAAGGGTAGCAGGTCTGCATCGGTGACCGGCATTCTATCCAGGCTGAGGTAGACGACCTGGTCGGCGGCCACTCTGGCGAGTTCACTGATGGCTTTGGGGCTGGTGCTTTTACCGGGCTGCACTTTTGCTTCCAGAGCGCCTCCCTTCGGTTGCAGGGAACTGAGCGACCATTCCAAACCAGCGAGTTCTTCCATTTCCTGGGCGCTCAACGCGGGTGCAGTGATCGTTTCGACGAATAAGCGCGGGCGTAGGTCCAAACCATAATCCCGTTGGAGGAGAAGCTTAATGGATTCGGGCGTATCCCTTGGGTCGAATGTAAAGAGGGTGTCCGCTCCCTGATCAATCCAATACTTCAGCAGCTCTATCTCCGTATAATCCCACGGATCACCCTGGGGGGGCATTGCTTTGGCATTTGAGGAAGGCAGGGTGACACGTTTGGTCCACAGGCTCCCGAACGCATTACCGGGGACGAACAGGGGGCCAGTATCTCCGCCCAAGAAGGCAAAGTGAGGTTCATCCATCCGCAGGCCTCCATTTTGCTTCTGATCGTTGTGGCACTTCGCGCACGTTTCGGTGATGGCCGGCTGGAGGAAGGTGTGGTAAAGGTTGATGGAATCGGTATTGACCGTCTCCCAGTCGCGAATAGTCTCCGCCTCTCCCTCATGGCCGGCGATGCGTTGAACGATTGGCGGAGCGTGTTGGAAGAGGTATTCCTCACCGTGCGTCAGGTTGCCGCCCTGGTGACCGGCTAAGCCGAGGAGGCCGGCTACTACTATTCCGTAACCCTTAGCCAGTTTACCCCCCTTATGCGTTAAGAACACTCCAGCCACGGCCAGTACGGCTACGCTGATCCCTAACCATCGGTGCCAAAAGAGGGTATCTCCCCCACCACTCTCTTCGGCCAGTAACCAACCGAATAAGGCGGCGGCCACCGCGGAGGCGGCGCCGAGTACCCAGGCTACGCGGATGGCGGGCCTGGCTTTACTGCCCGGCCACCATTCCAGAACGGCCGCTAACAGCAAAAAGCCGATCGGCAGGTGGACGACCAAAGGGTGAAAGCGGCCAAAAAAAAGGCTCAAATCGGTTAGTAAAACGGGTGGCATGGTGAAATTCTTAGCCCTAAGGTATTAAACTTTGGGGCAAGCACTCACCTACCCCCACACAGTTTATTCCTTGGCATTTAGGGGCCGGAACCACTTTTATGTCGGTCCGCAACCCAAAAGAAGCGATCCATATTTTCCCCATTGCATCATACCCGCGGAAGCGCCCAAGTGGACAGTGAAAAATTTGCAGCAAAGACTCAATGCTTACTTGCCGGCGTAAGGGTTGCGCCTTAACTTTGCGGGTCCAACGACAAAACCGACCGCCCCTTCAGGGAGGAAATCGGTACTTAACTAACCTAGATAATTTGTCCTTATGCCAGTTCGTCTCAGACTCCAACGCCACGGTCGCCGCAAACGTCCCTTCTACCATATCGTAGCCGCTGACTCCCGCGCCCCCCGTGACGGTAAGTTCATCGAAAAGCTCGGTACTTACAACCCAATGACCACCCCCGCTACGATCGATCTTGATCGCATGGCCGCTTACAAGTGGCTGACGAAGGGTGCTCAACCCTCTAACACCGTAGCCGCCATCCTCCGCTTCAAGGGAGTGATGTACTACAAGCACCTCATGCGGGGTGTCGCTAAAGGTGCCCTCACGCAGGAGCAAGCCAGCGAGAAGTGGGTAGCCTTCATCGAAGGAAAAGAAGGCGCCGCCGAAGCCGCCCGCCAGAAGGAAGCTCAGAAAATTGCTGACTTCCACACGGCCATTGCCGGTGTCGCACCCGTCATCGAAGAGCCCGCTCCCGAAGAAGTTGCAGTCCCAGCCAACGCCGAAGAGCAACTCACTACGCCCGACGATCAGCCCGAAGAAGCTGCCGCTACCGAAGCCGCCGTTGCTGAAGCTACCGGCGAGGGCGTAGAAGCTGCCGCTACCCCCGACGCTGAAGTTGAAGCCGCCAAGATCGCCGGTGAAGCCGTCGCCGAAGCCGAAGCTGCTGCCGCCGCCGAGGAAGGCCTCAAAGCCGCCGAAGAAGTTGCCCCCGAAGGCGCTTCCGACGTAGAGAAGAATGCTTAATCCAAGCAAAACTCACAATAAAGAGCCCCGCTTGCCAACTGGTGAGCGGGGCTTTTTCTTTGGCTTGAGTACCTAAACAGTAGCAGGTAGCTGATTGAGAATTCAGGGAGAAGCTACTTCGATGAATCCCAAAAGCGATTGACGTCTACCTCTGCGGGAATCGCCTGATTATTGGTGATAAATTCAAACAACCACTTGCTGCCCAGGGGAGCCAGCGAAGCGCCCTTCGTTCCCAAGCCATTGAGGATTAATAGTCGCTTCTTTGCCGGATGGGCACCGATCATCATCCGGCGGTCCCGAGATGTTGGGCGCACGGCAGCGGCGTGGGAAATGATCTCGTAGGGCACGGTTAGCACTTCGGATAATCGATCCTCCAGAAACTTCCGGTTAGCAGCAGTTGGCGCATCGTCCTCAAACTGATTTTCACTAGTCGCTCCCACCCAGTAAAGCTCCTCCTCAACGGGAACGAGAAATACCCGGTGCTTAAACATTCGATCCAGTTGGGGTGCGTCGGTCTTCACGAATAAGACCTCCCCCTTGTTACCGGAATGGCCGGCGAAAATGAAGTAGGGGTTATAACGAGCCCGCCAACCTTCGCAGAAAATGATACGGTCGTAGCGCTCGAGGTGTGCCGGCACCTGGTCATATTCGAAGGTGCCAGCGGTAAACCGCCTATCTCGCAAAAGGTACGCGCGGTAATCATTCACCAGGTTTTTTACGTCCACCCGTCCGGCTTGCTGAACGCCGCAGTAGGCAAAGACGGGTGCAGTAATTTCGGGAAGCTGACCCAGAGCCGGGTCGTCGTCCATATACGCTACGTAACCCTCATCCGCGGACCGCACCTCCCAGTCATTAACATCTCCCCGATTGTACAGTGTGCGAATCAATGGTTGCGGATGCCAGTAAGTGCGCCCGAGTAAATTGGATATCCGACCGTACAAATTGATGGTCTCGGGCAAGAGCTCATCGATCTTCCAACTCTTGACGAAACGGCGCCCCGTAATGGGGTTAATGATGCCCGCTGCGATACTACTGGAAGCGGTCTGACCCGGTGCATCCATGAAGTTTACGTCGTACCCGGCTTCCGCTAACCGAAACCCCAGCAGCGTCCCCGCCAACCCCTGACCAACAATAAGCATCTTCATGGACCAAAGGTAGCTCAATGCTGAACTGCAGACTAAAGACTATAGACTACAGACTAAATCCTACCTTCGCCCCATGAAAACAGTGACCCTGAGCAAAGGCAAGGATGGAGCCATCCGCCGCCGCAACCCCTGGATCTTTTCCGGCGCCATCAAACGGGAAGATAATGGCATTGAAGACGGAGAATTGGTGGCCGTAGATGCCATCGACGGGGAGCGCCTAGGGTTTGGCCATTACGCCACTGGAGGTATTCGTGTCCGACTGTTGGACTTTGGAGAGCACGAACTTCCGATCGAAGAACTGCTACGGGATCGCCTCGAGGATGCCATTGCCTTGCGTAAACAATTAGGCCTGAGCGAAGACCCACTCACGAATGCCTACCGCCTGGTACACGCAGCCGGTGATGGCTTGCCGGGCCTCATCGTGGACCGTTACGCGTCCGTAGCCGTCATCCAGTGCCATAGCGTGGGGATGCACCTGCTCAAGGACACCATTGCGGCCCTCCTGTTGGAATTACTTTCTGGCACCATTACTACCGTTTACGATAAGAGTAGTAGCACCCTACCGGGCCACTACCAGGCAGAAAACGGGGTACTGGCGGGTGAAGAACTTACCGAACTTGTCATCCTGGAAAATGGCCGTCGTTTTCGCGTCAACGTAGCCGACGGGCAGAAAACCGGCTTCTTCCTGGACCAGCGCGACAACCGGTGGTTACTCGGGAGCTACGCCGAGGGCAAAAAGATCCTCAATACGTTCTGCTACACCGGTGGTTTCTCCGTGTACGCACTTTTGGGCGCCGCCGCGCAGGTGCAGAGTGTGGACCTGAGTGGATCGGCCATCACGCTGACGGAGGATAACGTTTCACGAAATGGTGACTTCGATCCCGGCCGCCACGAAGCCCACGCCGCCGACGTCATGGAGTGGCTAAAGGAGCACGCCGCGGACCAGGATTACGACATCATCGTTGTCGACCCACCGGCCTTCGCAAAGAACAAGCATAAGCGCCACAAAGCCGTCCAGGCCTACAAACGGCTCAACGCCAGGGCGATGAAAGCCATTAAACCAGGTGGGCTACTTTTTACCTTCAGTTGCAGCCGCGTTGTGGACCGGCAATTATTCTACGATACAATCGTCGCTGCGGGGTTGGAATCCGGGCGGAATTGTCGTGTACTCCACCACCTTTCGCAGGGGGCGGACCACCCCGTCAACCTCTACCACCAGGAAGGGGAATACCTGAAAGGCTTAGTCGTGAGGGTTGATTGATTAGGCTGGGCAGTCGGATTAGTCCGAGCTTAAGTCAATGCTGCAAGTATTCCGATTACCAGTGGCTCTTACCCCAGGAAGTAGGAGAGTAGCTGCTCCAGTTCCTTACCGATCGTCGTTCCCGGGTTTTGCCTTCCGGAGCGGGCGTACCAGTAGCTGGCGTTAGCCTGGTCACCTTCCATGCGGTGTAAGAATGCGTGGATCCAGGCGAGGTCGATGCCGGGTTCCCGATCAATCAGGTCGTGAGCTTTCTCCCAGTTGGAATTGCAGAGCCACCATAAAGCAGCTACGGCAAGCGAGGAACCAGCGGGTGGGGAGGAATCGTTTTTAAGGGAAAGATCGAATTCTGTTCGTTGCACTAGGTATAGAGCTTCGCTATTAGGCGTAGCTGGACAAATATAGTGGCTGGCCTGCCGGCTACCGCGCTTATTTTCAGTGTGCAACCTTCTAACCTGAATGGTAGTAATCAGCCGGGAAGAGATAAACTCTTGCCGCAAGATATCATCCTTGGTGTGTGTTCCGCGAGTAGTATATTGCTTCGGAAACTTAAACCTCGGAGTACTAAGCCGCAAGGCTACTCCCCTTCCCCCCCGGATTATGTACGAAATTGGAGGACTCATCATCATTGGTATTCTCGCGCAATGGCTGGCCTGGCGCTTGCGAGTACCCGCAATCCTTCCACTAATCCTGGCGGGGCTCTGCGTTGGCCCGGGCTATGAATGGTACACTGGTCACGCCTTACTGAGCCCCACTTTTGACCCCGATGCCGGTACTGGATTATTCCCAGGGAACCTGCTGTACAGTTTCGTTTCCCTGGCGATCGGCCTCATCCTATTTGAGGGTGGGCTGACGCTGAAGACCTCTGAAATAAAAGGGTTGACGAATAGTATTCTGCGGCTCTCCACCTACGGAGCCTTTACCACGACGATTGTGGCTGGCTTTGCGGCTCACTTCATTATTGGGTTGGATTGGCAGATAGCCTTTCTGTTCTCCACACTGATTGTGGTGACGGGGCCAACGGTGATTGCGCCCATCATGCGGCAGATCAACGTCAAGCGGCAGATCTCTACTATTTTGAAGTGGGAAAGTATCGTCATTGACCCGGTGGGGGCATTCCTGGCCGTCCTCTTCTATAAGTTCATCATCGCCTTCTACGAACCGGACGCTACGGTCCCTGAAGCCATTATTGAATTCGCTCGTTCGGGCCTCGTCGGGATCGGACTGGGAGCGACGCTAGGTTATGGGCTTTACCTCTTGATCACTCGCCTCTACGTGCCCAAGTTTTTGCTCAACGTATTTACCCTGGCTGCAGTGATCGGAGCCTTCTTAATGTCGGATGCCATCGCTCACGAAAGTGGCCTTTTGACGACGGTGGTTATGGGTGCCTTCTTAGCGAATCGCGATGTTCCTTTCTTGCACGATATTCTGGACTTTAAGGAGAGCCTTACGATCCTGCTTATTTCCATGCTTTTCATTTTGCTCTCGGCCAACATTACCGTGGAGCAGATCATGCTTGTCCTGGAACCTAAAGTCCTGGCCCTCTTCCTCGTCGTCGTTTTCGTTGCTCGTCCACTGGGTGTATTCTGGAGTCTGGCTGGTTCGGATCTGGATTGGCGGGATAAAGCCTTCATCAGTTGGGTTGGCCCACGAGGTATTGTTGCCGCGGGTGTCGCCTCCCTTTTCGGTCTGGAATTAGCTGAGCGGGGTATTGCCGGGGCGGAATACATCACTCCCTTAGTATTCATGATCGTCCTCGGAACCGTTTTGCTGAACGCTACGCTGGCTGGCTTCCTCGCCAAAAAGCTACGCGTCAGCCTTCCTAAGGGAAGTGGCATCGTCATCTTTGGTGGTGGGGAAGGTGCCCGTGAACTGGCCGTTTCACTGGAGGGTAGTGGCCGCGATGTCACCATCGTCACCGATAACCAGGCAGCGGCAGATACCGCTAGGGATGCTAACCTGGCCGTAGTGGAAAGTGCCGTGAATACGGACGATTTGGATAAGGTGCTGGACCTTACCGACGTAGGCTACATCCTGGCCATGACGAGTAGTGATGAGGATAATTTCTACATCACGAATAACTACCGGTCGCGGGAAGGCCTACGCGGCATCTACCGATTGATCACCCGCAAAGAAGTTATGCGGCACCGTTATTCCAAGCGTTCACTGTTTAGCCATTTCGCTAGCTACTTGATCTTCAACCGGACGGCGCGCACGAATAATGGCCACCACGTCTACCCCATTCATGATCCTAAATTGATTGATGAAGCCCTCGAAGCCATCCGCTCCGTCAAGGCCATTCCCCTTTACCTAAAATGTGCCGCGTCGGGCGACATAACCTTCATCGGTGCCGATATGGACGATCTGGAGGCCTCCGTAAATGACGAACTTTACTACCTCGGCCCTAAGGTGCACTTGGGCGATCTGGTGGACCGAGTAGACGAACCTGATGCTACTACTGCCCCACCTGTAAAAGCCGAAGTAGAGCCTGAAAGCGTCACCGTAAAACAGGATACAACGGGAGAGATTATCGAATAGCCACTAACTAGAAGCAGGCGGCATTATACTTGATCTGCACTATCCGACGATCTTACGAATAGATATAGGCTTACTTTTCGTTACCGTTACTCTTTCGGCGCTATTTCCAGCAATCGCTCCAGCTTGTTACCCCGGCTGCCCTTGACGAAAACGGTTTGCCCAGACCAATCCTGCTTCCAAAACCAAGTAGCTAAGTCATTGCTATTCTGGAACCACGGCCGTTCAAATTCCCGGGCTGGTTCGCGCATGGCTTCACCCACCAAAGCTACCTGCCCGGCCACCTGTCCCGCTCGAAACGCAATGCGTCGGTGGGCTTCCGCGCTGGTGCTACCTAATTCTAACATCTCCCCGATCACTGCGGTGGCTGCACTGAATTCAATTTCTTCCCCGAACCCATTGAGCGCTGCCATTGTACTGGAAGGGTTCGCATTGTAGGCATCCCAGTAGAACTTTACCCCACCTTGCTCCATCCACTGGCTACGATGGTTTTCGGAGCGGTATCCAGCAAGCGCCGTGGCGATCTCCCGCCCGGGTACTTTAAAGTACTTACCTACCGCAACGGCGGCCTTTACGTTTTGCAAATTATGGCGCCCACTTAGTTCGACGTCAACCGTCAATGTTTCACCGTGTCCGGAAAGGAATTCTACCCGGATGTGGGGATGTAATTGTAGCACCTTAATCTCCATGGCGGCCACCTCCTTGCTGGGCGCGTCACTCTCGCGGAAATATATGACCCGTGCGTTGGGGTCGACCATTTCCGAAAGGTATTCCTCATCCTCGTTGACAAAGCAGACGCCGCGCTGAGTCCCCAAGTAATCGAACAGTTCTCCCTTTCCAGCAATGACGCCAGGGATGCCACCGAATCCCTCCAGGTGCGCCTCCCCGATGTTAGTGATCAGCCCGTGGGTAGGCCGGCCGATGACGCAGAGGTCTGCAATTTCCCCCTGATGGTTGGCGCCCATTTCCAGGATCAACATTTCCGTTTCCTCCGGAGTGGACAGTACGGTGAGGGGAAGACCTAAGTGGTTATTGTAATTACCCGGCGTAGCGTGCACCCGGTATTGCCGGGACATCACCGCGTTGATCAACTCCTTCGTCGTCGTCTTACCGTTACTTCCCGTAATGGCCAGCGTGGGCATGCGCTGCTGCTTTCGGTGAGTGATGGCCAGCTCCTGGAGCGCGGCCAGGCTATCTTCCACCAGCAAGTAACGCTCGTCTCCGGCGGGGCATACCTCCGCGTTGTCGACAATCACGTAAGCGGCCCCTTGCGCCAGTGCTTTCGCAGCGTAATTGTTACCATCTACCTGCGTCCCCACAAAGCCGACAAAGAGGTCGCCACCACTAACCTTCCGGCTATCAATCTGAATATTCGGATGCTTCCGATAAGCGGAATACAGTTCGGACGGGTCCACATATTTCATGGGCTTAAAGATACACGGGGTGGCTAATTTCGATCTTCTTAACCAGCGATTTTATCTCGGCGCCGAGCCACATTAAAGGCGACATACTTTTGATGCTTGCACAAAAAAATCCCCTTCGGTATTGGTAGCCGAAGGGGATTTTCACTGCTCATATTAAAGATTACCGGCGCGAGCGGCGGCGCTGTTTCTTGGCATCTTTACCGAAGCGGTTCTTCTTACCACCGGAGGCTGCTTCTGCTTCACCGCCAAGGTGAATCATTGCACAACGGAACCCGACGGAACGGCTCGCCTTGTCTTCGTCCATGAAACGACGCGTACCAGGGCTGAGCCAGTAGGCACGGTCGGCCCAAGAGCCGCCTTTGTAAACGCGCGCTTTGTCGGAGATCAAGGTGTGCTCGTTCGTAGCGTAGACAGCTTCGGACTGCTCATCACCATCCAGGTAGTTGAAGGGGCGGCCAGTCTTGTAGTTGTCCCGCTGAGCGGCCTCTTCGTCCGTTACGTACTCGTACTGGAGGCGGCCAAGGCTATCCTTCTCCGCGATCTTTCCGGTTACTGGGTCACGCTTTACGTTCTGGAAGTTGTTACCCCGGAAGGAGTTGAGATCGTGGTTCTCGAAGTCATTCAGCGTCTGCGTGGTGAGCGGACGGTAGAGGTCAAGTACCCATTCGTTGACGTTACCGGCCATATTGTAGAGACCGAAGTCATTCGGGTAATTCTCGGTAACGGGGGTAGTTACGGAAGCGCCATCATTTGGCTTACCGGCAATACCCATATAGTCACCACCACGGCGCTTAAAGTTGGCGTACATCTGGCCCTGGTAACGATCGTGGCGCTGGTAACGAACGCCCGTGCCAGACCAGGGGTAAACCCGGCGGTCGGTGTAGTTCTCGTCCTTTTCGTTTTCCTGGAGGCCCTGAAGGCCGAGTGCGGCGTATTCCCATTCTGCTTCGGTTGGCAGGCGGAATTCAGGCTGGAGGATACCATCTTCCCAACGTACCTGGCGGTCACCACCGGTACGGTAGTCCTTGACGCCCTTACGGATCTCAGGTTGGTACTGGCCAGTTGTGTAGGCATCGGTAACGAACACGTTTTCGTCCTTCGGCGCGGGGTTCGGATTGATGATTCCCTTGTCGATCAGGATGGCTTCGTTTACCCGGTCCGTCCGCCAACGAGAGTATTCGCGGGCTTGCGTCCAGGTCACACCAACTACGGGGTGGTCCTTGGTAGCGGGGTGGCGCAGGTAGTTTTGTACGTAGGGCTCGTTGAACGAAAGTTCATCGCGCCATACCAGCGTATCCGGAAGGGCATTCACGTAAACTTCGGGGTAGGATTCACCGTAAGCGAGGCGCGTCCATTCCAGGTACAACAGGTAGTTATCATTGCTGATCTCCGTCTGGTCCATGAAGAAGGTAGAGACCGTTACGCGGCGGGGAATGTTATCCCAGTCGTAAGGCACATCCTCTTCGGTGAAACCCATCACGAAAGAACCACCGGGGATCAACACCATATTGGGCGGTGTTTCCTGGCCGTCGTAGTCTTTCTTGGATTCATACCCACCCCAATCGGTATCGTTCATCTTCCAGTTGGTCGTGGAGTCGCGGTCATTCCGCCCACAGGACGAGATGAGGAGCACGGCAAGTGCGAAGAGAGGGGTTGCTTTTAACCAGTAATTCATAGAGCTGAGGTAAGCCGATTATTCAGATTAGGGGCCGCAAATATAACGCCAATTCAGCACCCAAAGCGGGGCTTAACGTTTGCCGGGCGGCCACGCTAAGGTAAACCCTTATTCCCATCCGTCTATTGTGCGTTAAAGCTTAAAGTTTCCGCACCGCTGTCGGATTTGAACGCCCTGACTATCTGCGCAGCGTACTGCGAGGCGCTGCCGCAGGTGCAAAGTTTGTGGGGACGGGAAACCGAGCCTTGGAGTGATGTAGTAGCTGACTGTAATAGGGACAACCACCAAGATCCGACCGGGAGTGGGTTCGGTCGGACGGTCACCTCAACGCTTGTCAATAGTGCAGACGACTAAAGACCAACTTAGATAGTCCGTGGCCCTTGAGTCCGTTTGTTGAGTTCGTCCTGAAGCTGGCGGCGGAGATTCTGCTCCACTTCCAGCCGGCGGCGTTTAGAGGTTTCCAATTCCTCCGTCAGTTTGGCGGCTTTCTCGTTGGCTTCCGTTGCCGTGCCCGTAGCGTAGCGCATGCGGAATAAGGCTAACAGCAATGCACCAAAGAGCACGAGGATGGTCGTCCACATGATCGTGCTGTAGGTATCCTTGGAGAGGGGCATTCCAAGTAGGTTAATGCTTTCCTTGTCTTCCTCCAGACCGACGATCGTGCCATCACGCTCCGCAATGCTGGCCGTCTGCTCCTGAATCTTACTCGCCTGAGTGGAAATAGTAGAATTGAGCTCCTTAATTTCCGTAGTGTAGGTGCTGATGGAATCCTGCACGTTGGCCATAAATGCCCGCAAGAATGGTTCTCGGACCACCTTATAAGTTTGGAAGCGATTCGACACCCGCAACATCTCATCGAATTGCTTTTGCAGGGAAGCCGAATCCGCCCTGGCAGGATTACCTACCTGAGCGCTTACGTTAACACTGACTAGGAGCAGGAACGCTCCGAGTAATATGGAGAAAAAATTACGCATCAATCTTTAGTCTTGTGGGATCTAGGGCGCCCGTAGCGCCAAGGCTCAAAGATACTTAGCCCGAATGGCTAAACGTGGCCCGGATTACAATTATTCCCGCATTATAGAACAAAGCCAGCCACGGACCACTATCCATTTCTTATCCGACAAGCAATGGCCCCGCCGTACCTTGCTTACCTATGAAACTGCCAGCACTCGTACTCTCCATATTGCTACTTTTTCTCTGGGTGCTGGTCGGCAGCGCGGAAGGCATCATGGGGTCTCCCTTACCCCGCTTGGGTACATTTTTCAACCCACCGACCGGCTTCTGGACGAATGCCGCTACGGCGGATTGGACGAGAGGTCAAATTTCCAAAGTTCAACTCGAGCATCCACTGGCAAAAGGGACGATCTTTTTTGATCGGCGGGGTGTACCACACATTTTCGCGAACACGCTCAGCGAAGCCAGTTTTCTCCAGGGTTACGTACACGCCGCCGACCGGCTGTGGCAAATGGACGTCAGCACCCGCGCTACGGATGGTACGCTGAGCGCCGTCCTTGGGGACAGAACTTACGCGCGGGACCTTGACCAAATCCGCAAGGGTTACCGGCGGAGCGCCCAACAGGAAGTAGATACCATCTACCAAAATTTTCCGGAGGATGCAGAACAGATATCCGCTTACAGCGCAGGCATCAACACGTATATCAACCAGTTAGCTCCTTCGGACTACCCCGTAGAATATAAGCTGTTGGGCCACTCACCACAAAAGTGGTCCCCTTACCGGACGATGCTTCTCCTCAAGGGGATGTCGCAGGCGCTTAGCAGCAGATTTGCGGACGCCGAGCGAGCAGCTACGGTTAAAACCCTTTCTCCGGATACCTATCGCCTACTGTACCCCGATCATTCCGCGGGTGAAGAGCCCGTCATTCCTGACGCTTCCTCCGTTGCCCAATTACCTAAATCACGAAAGGGCCAACCTCAACCGGTTGGCAGGTTCAGCTCAAATAGTGAGGTTAAGCCCCAGCCCCTTTTCTCTGCACCTGCGGCAGCGCCCCAGAACATATCTGCCCCGTCCAAACCACTACTTGCAGATCTTCATACATTTCCACACGCCTTCACGCTAATGCCACCCGACCCCGGAAATGGATCGAACAACTGGGCGGTGAACGCAAGACTATCCAACACCGGCTACCCTATGCTGGCCAGCGACCCGCACTTAACGTTAACCCTGCCAAGTATCTGGCACGAAATCCAAATCCACCTACCAGAAATGAATGCGCGGGGCGTGAGTTTGCCGGGTTCCCCGGGCATCATGATTGGGTATAATGACCATATCGCCTACGGGGAAACCAACGTTGGGCAAGACGTCACTGACTGGTTTAAAATTGAATGGACGGACGAATCCCGCACTGCATACGTGCTCGACGGCGCAACCGTTGCGGCCGAAATTGTGCGCGATACGCTGTTTGTAAAAGGCCGCGAGGTTGAGATCATCGAAACGCCGTATACCATCTTCGGGCCGGTTCCCTACACGGAGGGACCCTACGCTGACCACGCTATGCGCTACCTGGGTCACGTAGCAGTCGGTGGTCAGCAGCGTAAACACAGCAGTGTTGGCACCTTCCTACAACTGATGCGAGCGGAAGGGCATGCGGACTACGAAACGGCGCTCCGCGGACACGTAGACCCAGCCCAAAACTTCGCCTACGCGGATCGTTACGATAACATTGCCATGCGGCCAAATGGATTCTTTCCCGTCCGGAGTAGCGGAGATGGAGGCCGCCCCTACGACGGAAGCGTTTCGGCTAATAACTGGCGGGGATTCATTCCTTTTGAGCAACGGCCCGGCCAACTTAATCCTCGACGGGGGTTCGTTTCTTCGGCTAACCAGGTCACGACCGGGCCGGCCTTCCCCTACCCTTATACCGGTAAATTTGCGCAGTACCGAGGCCGCTACATTAACCGCCACCTGGAGCGTGAAGGGGTGATGAATCAACGCTCCATGAAAGAACTGCAGTTAGACAGCCGCTCGCTACTCGCCGAGGAGTTGACGCCACTGCTACTGGCGCGCTTGAACCGCAGCCAACTGAGTGACGACGGGAAAAGATTACTACGCCTGGTAGCTGACTGGGACTATGACTACCAAGGCAATAGCCAGGCCACTACTGTATTCGAGCGATGGAAAAATCGCGTCTTTGAACTCACTTTTGATGAATTAAAGGCGGAGGATCGCGACTTCCTCCTACCGGGAAAGCGTGCCTGGACTCAGCTGATCCGCAAACAACCGCAACACGAAATTTTTGACATCGTCGCTACCACCGAGTTTCGGGAAACCGCCGCTACGTTAGTACAACGTGCTTTTGATGAGATCCTGGAAGGTTTAGAGGGCGGCGAACCCGAAGAATGGGCCGTTGTCCGCAATAGTCGGGTAAGGCACCTAGGGGCCATCCCGGGGCTCGGCTCAGACCTGATCACTACGGCGGGCGGAGGCACTTCCCCACGCGTGCTCCGGGGAGGCCACGGCGCGAGTTGGCGAATGGTCGTTGAACTCGGGAAATATCCGCGGGCCTGGGGTGCCATCCCCGGTGGGTCTTCCGGACATCCCGGCAGCGAAGCTTACGATAATGGATTGGAGGACTGGACCAACGGGCGCTACCACGAACTCGTACGGTGGCGAGACTGGGAAGAGGCGGAGAACAAATCCGTAGGCCGTTGGGAATTTGAGTAGGTCAGCATTGCCGTAAACGCTTAGTTAATCTCACCAACACAAAAGGCCAGTCGCGGATCTACTGCGACTGGCCTTCTGCGAGGGCTGTAAAGTTTTGACGTTAAGGCAGAAATGGAAGCTTTACGACTTCCGCCTCCATCGTTTTACGGCCAAGATCAACCTGAATTTTCGTGCCCGGCCGGTGATTGCCAATCGCTACGTAACCCATACCGATGGGGTAATCGAGGCTGGGTGCATGGGTGCCACTAGTGACTTCCCCAATTGGATTACCTTCCGCATCTAGTAGGCCGTGGCCATTTCGGGGCGAACGCCGACCATTGACCTTGAAGCCTACCAGACGGCGACCGAGGCCGGCTTCCTTTTGTTGGACGAGATGATCCTTACCCACAAAATCGTCTCCCGCCAGTTTGGTGATCCATCCAAGGCCCGCCTCCAGTGGCGTGGTCGTATCATTAATGTCGTTACCGTAGAGACAGTAACCTTTCTCCAGCCGAAGGGTATCGCGCGCGCCGAGGCCGCAAGGTATCAGACCTTCTTCTTTTCCGGCCTTGAGGATGGCGGACCAAACTTCGGTAGCTTTATCCGCTTGGAGGTAAAGCTCAAAGCCACCCGACCCGGTATACCCCGTGGCGGAGAGAATCACATTGTCTACTCCAGCCAGGCTCCCCCGTTTGAATTGATAGTAAGGGATAGCAGTTAGGTCATGCTGCGTCAATGTTTGAAGGATAGCGGTCGCCTTTGGACCCTGAACGGCAAGGAGCGCCGTATCCGCGGAGATGTCAATCATCTCAGCACCGAATGTGTTGTGCTGCTCAATCCACTGCCAATCCTTTACGATGTTACCAGCGTTCACCACCAGCATGTAGGCGGGGTGTTCGCCAGACATACCCATCTTAGGGTTGGGGGGAAGACGGTAGACCAGGAGGTCGTCCACAATACCACCTGCAGGGCGAGGCAGGCAACTGTACTGCGCCTGCCCTTCGGCTAGCTTATCTACGTCGTTACTGGTCACGTACTGAACGAGATCCCGAGCACCAGCTCCGCGGATGATGAACTCGCCCATGTGGGAGACGTCAAACATTCCCGCAGCTTCCCGAACGGCTTGGTGTTCCTCCTTAAGACTAGTATAGGTAAGGGGCATTTCGAAGCCCGCAAAATCGACCAGTTTAGCACCAAGTTCCCGGTGGACGTTCGTAAGGGGAGTAGTTTGCATAATGACGTATTTCGTAGGGCCCGAAGGTAGGTAGAGCGGTTCAACTCAACCTTTGATTGTTGGGAGAAAGATTTTAAATACCGTGCCACCTTCAGGGTTGTCCGACAATTCTAATTGTCCTCCGTGAAGTTCAACGAGTTGGCGAACGATAAAGAGACCGAGGCCCGTCCCTTTTGTTGTCCGGGTATCTTCACTACCGACGCGGTAAAATTTAGTGAAGACTTTTCTTTTCTCTTTATCGGTAATTCCCATGCCATTGTCTTTGACCTCCCAAACTAGTTCCGTGGAGCCACCACGCTGCACCGAGGTGTGAATTACCGGATTGGGTTGGCTGTACTTGGCAGCATTTTCGAGGAGATTGACAGCGACACTCATCATACCCATTCTGTCACCGTTGATGGGGGGGAGGTCTGGCTCGATATCTACGTGCAAATTCGCAGATCGATACTTTACGGCTACCCGGTCGGCGGCATCCTGAATGATATCTCCAAGCTGCAATTCTTCTTTGTTGAGTTGGTAAGCCGTTTCCAGTTTAGCGCTCAGCAGTAAGTCATTGACTAGCGCGGTGAGGCGGTCGGTTTCTGCCAATGCGTTAGTGCTCAGTTTTTCTTGAATGGTTGGCTTTAATTCCTTCCTTTTTTGGAATGTCTCGAGGATGAGGCGGATGCCAGCGAGTGGGGACTTCAGTTCGTGAGTGATGCTTAACAAAAAATTACGTTGCTGCTCGGCGGCACTGATCTCCCTCTTTAGGTTGCGGAACAGTACGACCAAACCGATGATCAGCAGTGTAGCCAGTAAAAGCGCTTCCCCAATTACCATGTACTGCTGCCGCTCGAGTTGCCGCGTCATGGTGGCGTATTCAGGGGTAAGCTTGAAGTCCTTAGGCTGCTCAATTCGCTGCTCTACCGCCATGCGTAGGGCTAATTTCTCTACCTGAGCATTGTAGACCTCCGTGTTTTTCCGCATTAACAGGATCGTCCACCAGCCGAAGGCCAGGAACATGTATACCAGAATGAGGTAGATAATGGGGGGAAGCTTGCGCATTCGGGCGGATGGCTACAGTGAGATGATCTTAATAGGTACGAGAGTAAAGTATAGTAGTAGCCAGGGCCTTTGCTAAAAAGAAACCCAGGATGCCAGGTCTTGCGACTCCGACATCCTGGGTTGAGAGACTAATCTATGTTCAACGCTGTACGTTGCGACTACCACCTTACGAAGTAGTGCTCCCGCAGCAGTTAGTCAAAGAAAGAATCGTACTGATTCTTCGATCCGGACTGCCGCGCTCTTTCGGGAATGGGTGCATCCAGGTCGAGTACGTCGGTGTTGGATTCCGCCTTGAGGAGGAGAGTGCCTTTTTCTTCGCCGAGCAGGAGGCTTGTGGATTCCTTTTCCCACTGCTCAAGCATTTGCATGCCTTCTTCTTCGAAAACACCGTTCTGGAGGTCAACGGAATCCATGAAGTTGGCGGACATTTCCATGAAGCGCTCCATTTCTCCCACTTTGTTCGCTACGTCCTCGGTAATGTTCTCCATGGCCATATCGAACATGGCGCGTTGGTCGGGATCTCCGTTGATGACACTCATTGCGGACTTCATTGCACCGTGGCTGGCGTGGATCGCTTTGCGTTCTTGCTCTTTGACCATCACCTGATCCTTGATGTCCTCACTCAGGATCTGGCTGTTCTCGTACATTTTGGTGAGCACCCGGTAAAGCACCTCCATTTTTTGGTAGAGCGTTTCCAGGCGAATGTTGCTGTCCTTCAGGCGGCCGGCGCGGCGGCTTTTCAGGATCATCACGTTGCGCTTATTAGTTTCCTTCGCTTTACCCGCAAGTTTCAGGTTACTACTGATTTCGCGTTCGTTGTTTACGATGACTTCCTTGAGCTTGTGCATTTGCGCACGCAACTGAGAAATTTGCTTGTTCATCTTCCGCAGATTGTTCTGCAGTTCTTCAACGTAAGTTTTGAGGATGCCAATCGGATCGATCTGGACGAACATTCCGGTGATGGCCCGCATCACGGACTTATACATGTAGTAGACGAGGTTCCTCATTTTTGGGTCGAGGACCATGTAGACCAGGATACCCAGAACGGCGATGACACCCGCCATGTACAGCGTGTTGGCTAAAATAGCCGCCCAGGGTAATGATACCGCGAGGAACCCAATGCCTCCTAAGATGGCGACGAGGAATATAAGTCCGGTCACCCCTTCCGGCCGTTGCCAGAAGGACTTTGGTTTCATTTGAGGTGCATCCATAATTGATTACGCTTTAGTCGGTCAGTTGATCGTACCAAAGATACAGAATCCCTGGTGCGTAGATAAAAGGCTTCGGGAGGAGTTTTTGTTACCGGGCTATCGACGAACATCCCATGGATATCGACTACTTAAGGTAATTTTTAATGTTCTCCACGTCCACCTTGATACTTTCGGTAATGACCTTGAAGGTCGCTTCAAAGTCTGCCTGTGTTTTTGCCAGTTTGCCCATACTCTGTTGAATAGAGCCACGGAGGCGCTGTTGCTCCGTTTTAGTTTTTTTAATCTTCTCCTGCAGCTCCTTGATCTTGGCTTCTTGCTGAGCGACACTCTCGTCGAGCTGCTTTAATCGTTGTTGTTTATCGTTGACTTGTTGTGATTTCTGGCCACTTAGTGCCTGACCAAATTTCGTCTGCTCCTTATTCAAAGCACTTACGTAGTGCTCGGCGGACTTTAGCAAATCCTGAGGAGATACCCCCATGCTTTGAGCGGCAGCGAAGGCAGTCTGATAGCGTACGTCATCCGTGAAGTTCATCTTCTTCAGGTTTTGGAGGCTCTTCTTGTACTCCAGGTAGTCAAAACCAGGAAGATTGGCCTTTTCCATAGCCTCCATCAGAATCTTGACGAATTTATCATTGACCGCTCCGGAGGCATCCTGAGTACCACCAACTGGTACCGATGCGGGTTGCCCCGTTGCAGAGTGTTGGGGAGAGGGGGCGGGTTTGACTACTCCCGTTCCCTTTTTGGCTTTATTTCCATCTTCTTCATCGACGATGAAATATCCCTTAAGATTCTTCCACATACTTCTAAGGTTTCAGTTGTGCCGCAAGCTACAAATTTTCTTTTTGGCCCGTACGCTATGACGTATCGCTGAAATGTTACCTCTCTTCGAAGTGGGACTGTCAGTTGAACTCTACTTGGAATCTCCCACACAACTCACTTAAATAGCAAAAGGCCCCGCCGGTAGATTACCGATGGGGCCTTTGCCTTCCACAATTTAATGTGGGTCAATCAATGATTGGTTTCGCTTAGCGAACAACAACCATCTTCTTCGTAGCGGAGAAGTCACCAGCAACGAGCGTGTACGTGAGGACGCCAGTAGCGCCGTTCAGGTCAGCAACGTTGATCAGCTCACCGTTTACACCAGCAGTACCGCGGAGGTTACGTACGAGGATCGTACGGCCCTGAACGTCCTGGATGCTCAGCGTTACGTCGCTGTCAGCAGCGAGCGTGTAGTTGATCATGGTAGACTCAACAACTGGGTTTGGCGTAGCCTCACCGAGCGTAGTTACAGCCTCACCAGCGGCAACAGCGCCGAAGGTCAGGTTAATAGCACCAGAAGCGCCGTTAGCCGCAACACCTTCGCGAACAGCGATGGCGTCAGTCAGCGTAACGTAGTCGCTAAGGTTACCAGCTTCAGTAGCACGTACCTCGAGGGATACGGAACCACCAAGAAGAGCAACAGCGATCTGGCCCTGAGCAGCGTAGTTCAGGTTCAGTGCACCTTCGCCAGCGTAGTCAGCAGCAACGAGTTCGAGGCCAGCGGCCAGTTCGATCGTGCCCTGGAAACCAGCAAGCTCAGCAGCGTCGATAGTCAGCGTGTGCGTCTCACCAGCGGCGAGAGCAGCATCAGCAGCTTCGATGGTCATTGCCGTACGGCCTTCACCGGTTACGTTACCGTAAGCGAAGGCTACGAAGTCAGCGTCGAGGACATTTGCTTCGAGGTCGTTAGCATTGATTACTTCTGGGAATGCAGTAGCGTAAGGGTTGCTTACGTCAACGTCAGCAGGAACAAAGCCCCAAGACTCGCCAGTAGCGAAGTTGTCGTCAAGACCAAGGATTACACGCTGGATACCTACCATATCGAGAACGTTGAGGTTCTGATCCTGGTTAACATCGGCAGCGAGGTAGTCGTAGTCAGACTCGAACTGAGCCGTACCGAGGATTACGCTGGAGATCATGACAACGTCAGAGATCTTCACTTCCTGGAGGTTTACGGGCTCCTGGTAAGCAGGAGTCAGCGTGTAGTCACCACCCAGTGGGAGGTTTACGAAGCTGAAGGAACCGTTGTCGTCGCTCATGTCCATTACGTCCATGTCGTCAGCACCGGTGAGGGTTACCTCAACGTTGCCCATAGCAGAGCTGCTGTTGGTTACGATCGTACCGGAGATGTTACCACCACCGCCACAGTCAACACCGTCGCCTTCGTCAACCTGGATGAGAACGCTACAGAATGCTGGAGCTACGTCATCGCTTACGTTGTCAGAGAAAGCGTACACTTCAACGGCTACGAGTTCACCGGCGTCAGCACAGGTTACGTCGAGACCGATCATGTCAGCAGTAGCTGGGCCTTCGCCAGCGCGTACGATACCGTACTTGGTTACGTCGTCACCGAAACAGTCAACGAGTGGGGAGTTGGTGAGGAAGTCGGTTGCCCATACTTCAGCAACACCACCACCGTTTCCATCATCCTGGAGGGTAGCGATCAGCGTACCGATACACAGTGGAACTGGTGCAACATCACCACATACGCTCACCTGTACGATAGCAGGAGTAGCGTTACCACAACCGTCGATGGCCGTGATGCGGATAGCGTGGTCACCAGCAGGTACGCCGGTAGCATTGATTACGTAGTTACCGTTGTCAGCGTCAGTAGCGTCAAGCGTGATTACCACACCGTCAACAGTTGCAGCTTCGAAGGTACCCGTGAAGTTAGGATCGAGCTCAAGCTGGATGCGAGGAGCAAGACACTCATCAGTAGCCGTGAATGGCAGGCTGAGGTCAGCCGTACAACCAGGCACACAAGCAGTAGGAGCAGCAGCTTCTACAACTGGGCTGGTGCGGTCGAATACGTTGATGTTCTGAACGTACGTGAAGTTACCACGGCCAGCAGAGGCAGCGTAACCAACGAGTTCGAGGTCATCATCGTCGTTTGGCGTGAACTGAACGTTGTCAGAACCAGAAACGAAAGCGAGGTCATCACCTTCAGTAGCAGCGTTGTTGCTTACTACGTTAAGGTAGATAGGATCGCTGTCGGAAACGTCAAGACCATCGCGAGAGATTTCGGTAGTACCGCCAGTCGCAGGGTCAAATTCACAAGTGTTAACGATCGTGTACGTAGTACGGATCTGGTAGCACTCTTCACCAGCAGTGTTGAAGATCTCTTCGGTTACCGGAGTAACAACGGGGAGGTCACAAGCACCACCAACGATCTCAAGCTCATCAGCTTCGAATTCGTCCATACAGTCGTTCGTGCGGGCGTTGCCAGGAAGAACGATCTGGTAGTCGTAGATACCTACGATAGTGATCAACTGCGTACAAGTGTTCTGAGAAACGCCACCCTGTGGGTCAGTCGCCTGGTATTCACGTACAGCGGTACCGATACCACACTCGTTGAGGTTGTTTACTACAAACTCACCAGTAACTTCAGCACCACAAGTACCAACACCGGTAGCTACACCGAAGGCAGCGTTCAGCTCTTCGTCAGTAGCCTCTTCGAGGTTGCCGGGAAGTGCAGTGGTGAATTCAGAACAAGTCAGTGTTACAGCGCTAGGAGCGATACAAGTTGGCGTGTCACCAACTTTGAGTTCTACGAGGACGGTTGTCCAACAGTAGTTTACGTTCTCCTCTTCGTCAGTGATTTCGAGGGTTACGAACTGAGTGCCGAGGTCATCACAAGTGAAAACGATCTCGTCAGAGAATTCCGTAGGAATAGAGGTCATGTCTTCGCCAACACCCAACTGGTAGGTGAGCTCAGAAGAACAGTCATCGAAAGAACCTTTGTCGATCTGCTGTGGGGTTACCACTGCAAGACCAGCAGGGCGGCTCAGGCCGATGTTGAGGCCATCTTCACAGAAGGCAGCTGGGCCATTGCCGTCAACAACCTGGAAAGGAACGGTAGAAACGGTCTGGTTGCCACACTCATCAGTAGAGGTGTAAACGAAAGCGTAGTCACCAACTTCCAGTGGGTCAGACATTTCAGGAGCACCGTTGCTCAGCATTACAGGGTAAGCACCGAAAGGAGCCTGCGTGATGTCACCATCAGGGTAGATAGCAACGCTGATGTCTACGGTAGAACCGGAACACTCATCAAGAGCGCCAACACCGGGGCCGTCAAGGCGAACCATAGCAGCACACTCACCACCTACGTTAGTGCGGTAAGTAAGGGTAGCGTCAAGGTTACCTTCACCGTCGATAGTAGCAGATGGGCTAGAGAACGTTGGGCCGGTGGTGTCACCAACTTTTACGAACTGGCTGAAAGTCTGTACTTCCGTAGGGTTACACCAGTCAACGACGGTGTAAGTACGCTGGAACTTAACCGTGAATGGGCAAGTCTGGATGGGCGTCTCGTTGTTAGAGAACGTCGTAGCGATCATGGAACAAGCAGCTTCGTTGCTAGCCAGAGAGAACGTACGCTCACCAAGCTGCAGGAAGGGGAAGTCCTCCTCTTCGGGAAGGAATTCAAGGGCAGAGTTAGCGTTACCACAAGCCTCGATCTCAACAACTGGGTTGATGTTCTGAGGATTCAGGCTGTCGAGCGTAGGACGGTCGAAAGCGATGGTGAAGCTGGTTACGATTTCAGTGTCAGCACCGGCTTCGTCTTCGTTCAGTGGCGTACAAGCGTTCTGCTCGTTAGCACGGAAAGTACGGGTGATAACCGTCTGGCCACAACCGTCGGTAGAAGACTCAACAACGTCAGATACACATACTTCGATGATACCGGCACAGCCGTCAAAGAAAGTAGGTACGAGCGCCGTGTCGGGAGATACGTCATCGAACATGTCGGGGCTAAGAACTGCACGCAATTCAGGAGCCATAGAACCTGGGATGGTAGCACCAGTTACGGAGTTAGCGAGGTAACAACGGCTCACGGTTGGAGCGAGGTTGTTCAGGTTGTTAGCGTCAACGTCAACACAGAGAAGACCGGAGAGGATGTCATCAACACCTTCTACGAGAACGGGTGGCGTCTTGTCTTCGGCGTTAACCGTACCCCAGCCAGTGGTGAAGTTTACGATTTCCAGTGGCGGTCCGGGAGGAGTCGCGATGAACTGGAAGTCAGTGATTTCGAAGGTAGAAGTCTCCTGCGTGCTCACTACGTTGTTACCCTGAAGGATGAACGTAAGCGTATTACCGGGAGCAACTTCGATGTCGGTGATCTTACCGTCGTCCTGAAGGAGTGAGGTAGTTACCTGAGGAAGCTGGTAAAGAACGTTACCCTCGAAGTCGATTACCGCGAAGTCAAACGTACCGTCAGTTTCTTCGAGGAGTACTTCGTAGCCGAAGCTTACGAAACCAGTCTCGATGAACATGATGTCAACAACAGCGTCGTCGTCAGCAAGCTCGGTAGAACCGCTACCGGTAGAAGTCATCGTCAGCGTAGCGCCGTCGAATTCAGCCGTTGCGTCAGGACCAACAGTAGTAGTTACGTTGGGGCCGTCTGGATCGAACTGGTCAACGAAACCGCTGGTGATGTCAAAGTCAGGCTCGAGTGCGTTCACCATGAAGGTGTAAGAACCACAACCGTCAACAACGGGACCGTTAGACTGGTCTTCGTCAAGAACGATTACTTCGAAGAAGTCAGGATCAACAGCAATGCTGTCACCGTCGTCGTCGAAATCACCCGTGAGGACCATTTCAGGAATTACGAGACCCTGGCAGTCATCGTTGAGCGTCAGGTTGATCTCAGAGATGGTTGCGAGGTTTACGCGCTGCATGTTGGTAGGCGTAAGGTCAGTCTGTGGGCCGAAAGCAAGGCTAGCGCCTACGAACGTACCGGTGTCGCCACCGAACTGGTCGTAAACGTTAAGCTTCCACGTTCCCGTTACGTCGTCACCACCGAACATGGTGTTGAAGGGGAAGAGTGGGCGAGCAGAAAGAGTGAGGGCGTCCGTACCGGGAACACCACCTTCAACGGCGATAGAGGCCGTGTCCGCGTAGATGTAACCGTTGTAGCCATCATTATCACCACCGGAACCGGTCGTGACTACAGTTTCGATACCGTCAGGATTAACGAGTACCAGGAAAAGATCGCCCACGAAAGTGTGGTCGATGAAAAGCTGAAGGCTCTGGATCTCGATGTCTTCACCGAGGGTACCCTCAGCGTCTACGTCGAAGTTGAAGGATTGGAAGTTGCCTTCGTATCCTCCACCACCGGTGCCTTCCAGCGGGATGATTTCCCCCACGCCGTCGGCCTGGTAGGTTTGTGCTGTCAACCCGATACTGCAGAGGCAGCATAGAGCTAACATAAGCAAATGTTTTGTTTGCTTCATAAGATTACGATTTAATTGAAAAGATTGAAAGCCCAAATCAGGCATGTATTAAAGGTTATCGGTTAGCTACGCACAGGGCATAGCAGTGTCTTTTGGTCGATTTTATCACGTAAAGCTAATATGTCTCAGCACTTGCACAAAACTTGCGGGCACTTTTATGATTTATTCACCGTTATCGTCAACTCAGAGAAGAGGCCGATCCGCCGTTAGTCCCCGCTCTCTATAGGTTTACGGCCCGTCCGTGTTCACTTGCCCCTTGCCCTGGCACCCGCGGCAGCGCCCGGAGAATGGGTATGAAAAGCGCGAATACATTAGGAACACCAGGGCTGAAAGCAAAAAATGCCCCGCCAGTTAGACCGACGGGGCATTCTACAAACAATTGTTTGATCTTAGTTGAAGCGCAGCTTCACTTTCTCGTTGATTCCACAGCCAACGGTGAGTACCTGACCTTCCGAATGGCTCCGGCTAAAGGCATCTGCTTTGATGGGCATTGAGTTAGAGTAGTTGGCGATCCGGCTGCTGGCCGTTCCGGCTACTTCGCTATCAATGCTGCGGGCGTAAGCGTACTTGTCGATGGCGGCAAGTACGGCAAGGCGCTGGTCGTAAGCATCGCCACAGTTGCGGCTCATGCGGCCGTAGATGTCACCGATGAGGATGTAGGGCTTACCCCATCCACCCTTGAGGGACGCGGCTTTGTTGGCGTTGACGCGGGCGGAACCGTACTGACCAAGCTTGGCGTTCTGGATGGAAGCAATCTGGTAGTAGACTTGCGCTTTCTTCTCGTTGTCGTCGATGAGGTCGATTGCCTTTTCGTATTCAGCGACAGCACAAGCGTAATCCTCGGCGTCGTAACACTCACGAGCGGTATAGGTAGGATCGTTCTTGCGGCGCTCCTCCTCGTACTCTTCGGCGCGGGAGGCGTATACGACATCGTAACGAGCCTGTACTTTCTGGACGAATGCGTCGCTCTCGTCACAACCCTGAGCTTTCGCCTTGGCTACTACGTAAAGGAGCATTTTAAGATCATCCTGGTTCTCTTCGAACGTGGGGAGCAGCTGCTGCTTGAAGTACTCACAGTCAAAGATCTGGTCTTCGTACTTCTTGATGGCCGCTACGAGGTTGGCTTTTGCATCACCGTAGTACTGCGCGTAATCGCTACCGGTGTTGGCATCGGCAAGTGCGACGCCCTTTTCGTAGAGGGAGCGAACGCGGTCAGCGTCAATTTGCTCTTTCTCGAAGTAGTAGCCTAACAACTGGCCGAGTGGCGGGAGCACGATGTACTCCGTCTTGTCACCCCCTTTTTCCATGGCGGCTTCAATCACATCGATGGCCTGAAGGCTGTAACCGTTGAGGTAGAACATATCGTAACCCTTACGGCCGAGGATGTAAGCTTCCTCCTCGGGGTAACAGGCGAGTTGCTCGTCGTAAAGTTCCACGAGGCGCTGACCGTATTCCTTTTTCTTGGCGGCATCAGTCGTTTTTTGAATCATGGCGCGGTAGAGAAGGCGGCCATCGCGGTAGTGCGTAGCACGCTTGCCATCGGCAGCGGGAGCAATATCGTAAACGGTCTTCCAGCTATTAAAAGCGGCGTCGAAGTCGGATTGGGGCATCGCGGCTACCTGTTCGGCCGTTTTGTCCTTCACGAAGTTGCGGTAAGAGACGTGAGCATCGGTGGCCTTATCCATCTGGGGAGAGTCCACCCAAGTGGCACACTGAGCGTTTGCCGTGGCGGCCGTAGCGCAGAGAACCAGCAGCAGGGTTAGTTTTCTTAGTAAGTTTTGCATGTTGGCTTATTAATTGAGTTTACGTTTAAAGAACCATGAGTTATCGTTTAACGAGAAGCCCAGGGTGAGTTGTATGTAGTTTTCGTCCAGCACGTCCTTGACGCCGAACTGTCCGGCTTCCACGGCGAAGTCTACGAAAGACACCTGGTTGCGGGGGAGGCGGAGCGGAAAACCCGCACCGAGGGTAACGGCGTTGCGGCGAACCTGTTGGCCATCCACGGAACGCGGATCATCCTCCAGGCGCAGGCCCGCACGGTACCTTACTCTTTTCCAATAGCTGTTGAAGCTAGCAATGTTCGGTATGTACTGGATGCCAAAAGCGATCCGGTTGGCGTCCAGCAACCGATCCGGGTTGACGGTATTGACGTATTCGCTGCCGTTCTGCATCCCGAACTCTACGCCGACGTAAAGGCGGTTGATTTGCTCATAAGCTATTCCTGCATTCAGCGTGCTGGGCATCGTGACGGTGCCAAAGGTCTCCTGCACTCCCCCACCGATCGTGTCGGATAGGAATAATTGGCCGTTGGGGCTAAAGCGACGAAGCACGCTGGTTGCGTCCACCTCCACGTCTCCACCAAACTGGCCGCTCAAGCCCAGTAAGATGCGTTTGCCGTTGGGCACTAACTCTCCATCATCGTTGGTCATCTTGAAGTTATAGGCGTACTGCACGCCGTATCCAAAGGTGAGCCCATCCAGCGCACTTTCCTGCAGCAGTTCACTGGCCAGCGATTCTTCCACTTCATCAAAAATGACCAGGCGGCTGTTGGTCGTCTTGCCAAAGTTGTAGTTCAGGTTCACACCAGCGCTCAAGGACTTGTAGCGGAAGGCATTTGACCAGGTGAATCGGTATGCGCCACCCTTACCTCGTAGGATATTGGTCGTGCGACCAAATTGATCACTCTCACCGTCCAAGGCCAGGTCGTAGCCCACAACCGTTGTGGGTGCTACTGAGAAAGCCATGCCGGCATTCCAGTTGTCGTCCTGCCGGTCGATGCTCTGCGTAATTGGGCTGCGGAGTGGGAATCCCAGCGCGAGGTAGCGGAGGTTACCCTGGTCCGTAGTAGCCGATCCGCTGGCATCCGTCAGGTCTGCGCGGCGGGCGTAGATACCCAGTTCAAAGCTGGCGCTCCGCAGGCTAGCCAGGGAGGCCGGGTTCTGGATATTCAGGTGGAAAGCATTTTGGTACGTCGTGTACATCGCTCCCATTCCGGAGTTGGCGGCGTGGACCTGATCCAACGGGTTGCCCAAACCAGTACGTGAGAGGGGGCTATTCAGCTTCGGCCGAATTTCCGACACGTCCGAAAGCACGCTCTGCCCGCACAATGGCGCACCACTCAGGAGGAGTAGCGCGTAGAGGAGCAGACTTGATTTACGATTCGTTGGGTACATAAGTTGACGTGATTTCGATAAGGCCGCGCAGGACCAGGTTAGGGCGATAGGAACAAGGCACGGACAATTGTTCAGCAAGCCACTCACCATCTCCACCGGTCAGAATTAATTCCAGACCGGGGTAGGTGGCAGCCAGGCGGTGGTACAAACCTTCCAGTTCATAAACCAATCCGCGCATGGCACCGTGGCGCAGCGCCGCAACCGTTGCATCCCCTACCGTACCCGAAGGCGTAAGGGGATCCGGCAGCGGAAGGCGCGCGGTAAACTCGTGCATGGCCCGCAACCGCATCCGCATCCCGGGGCTAATGTTGCCGCCGTGGTGCAGACCATTTGCGTCCACCAAATCACTCGTTACGCAAGTTCCGGCGTCCACAATCAGATAAGCGGTTGTTGGGTTGGGCGCTGCCGCGGGTGCAGGGTGAGTGGGTAAATCCGCCCGCATACCGAGGATGGCCGCGATCCGGTCCTGACCCAACGTTTCCGGAGTAGTGTAAACGGAAGGGAAAGGGAGGGGCGAGCCGGGCTGCAGTGAATAGAGGCGGATGCCTGCTGTTGTCCATTTGTCCAGAACCTCTTGAGGTGGCTCGTTCGCCACTGAGGAATAGACGATGTTCCTGACGCGATGGTTGGTCACCAATTCGTCCGCAACGTGCCAATCGGCGTAGTCGAAGCGAACCGGCGGGCTGATCAGTTCCCCCTCCCGGAATACACCCGCTTTCGCGGAAGAATTCCCCATGTCAATGGCCAGGGTGGACGATTTGATCGGCGTTTCCATATCGTAAAGTCGGCGATAAGACGCTCGGGGCGGGCCCGGGGGTTCTTAAGCCGGCGTTAAATATTTTGATTAATGCTTGAAGTGCCGAACGCCGGTAGTGACCATGGCCATACCACGCTCATTACATGCGGCAATTGAGTCCTTATCCCGAATTGAACCACCCGGCTGGACGACGGCTTTGATGCCCGCTTCGTGGGCGATCTCAACGCAATCGCTAAAGGGGAAGAAAGCGTCGGAGGCCATTACGGCACCCTCCGTCGTAAAACCGAAGGCGCCCGCCTTGTGGATGGCCTGCTTGAGCGCATCCACCCGGCTCGTTTGCCCACAACCCATGGAGATCAGCTGGTTATCGCGCACCAGAGCGATGGTGTTGGACTTCAGATGCTTCGCACACTTATTAGCGAATACCAAATCCTCCACCTCCGCTTGCGTAGGCTCCCGATCGGTGACGACGGTGAAGTCAGCGGCCGTTTCCGTTTTGCGGTCGGTATCCTGAGCGACTACGCCGTTGAGGAGGGTCTTGAAACTGCGGTGCTGCTGCTCCAGGTGGTGGTACTGCAGGAGGATCCGTTTTTTCTTCTTGCTGAGAAGTTCGCGGGCGGCGTCGGTAAAGTCCGGGGCGATGAGTACTTCGTAGAAGAGCTTATCGATTTCCTGCGCCGTGGTGAGTTCCACCGGCTTGTTGGTGATCAGAATGCCACCAAAGGCAGAAACGTTGTCGGCAGCAAGGGCAGCATTCCAGGCTTCCAATTGGGAATCCCGGACGGCAACGCCACAGGCATTGGTGTGCTTCAGGATGGCGAAAGCGGGCTTACCGTGCTCGAACTCAGCCATCAGCCCAACTGCGGCGTCGATGTCGACGAGGTTGTTGTAGCTGACATCCTTACCATTCAGCTTGGTGAACATCTGTTCGAAGTGACCGTAGAAGGTCGCTTTCTGGTGAGGGTTTTCGCCGTAGCGGAGGGGCGTGGCGTGTAGCTCACTCACTTTCAGGACGTCTAATCCTTCGTCCTCGTTAAAGTAATTGAAGATCGCCGTATCGTAGTGGCTGCTCACCGCAAAAGCACGGCGGGCCAGGTTGCGGCGGTCGGCCAGATCGGTGGTGCCTTCCTTCTCGTCGAGGATGGTCTGCAGGGTAGCGTAGTCATCCTGGCTGGGCACGATCACCACGTCGTTGTAGTTCTTCGCCGCGGCGCGGATAAGGGCGATCCCGCCGATGTCGATCTTCTCGATGATGAGTTCCTCTTCTTCCGTGTTGGCGACGGTTTCTTCGAAGGGGTAAAGGTCAACAATGATGAGGTCGATCTCCGGAATGTCGTACTTCTCCAGTTGGCCGAGGTGGTCGGCTTCCCGGCGGGCTAGGATTCCCCCGTGCACCTTTGGGTGGAGGGTCTTAACACGGCCGTCCAGGATGGAAGGGTAACCCGTCAGGTCCTCTACGGGTACGACGCCGATACCGCGGTCGCGGATGAACGTTTCGGTGCCACCGGTGCTGTAGATTGTGACGCCCAGTTTATCCAGCGCATCCACAATGGGCCCGAGGCCGTCTTTATGGTACACGGAAACTAGGGCGGATTTGATTTTCCTCTCGGTCATAGCCACTTGGTCATTTTGAGGGCGCGAAGGTAGGGGTTTTTGAGTTGCGAGTGTCGAGTTGCAAGTATCGAGTTACGAGTTGCACAACTTGCTACTTGCTACTTGCTACTTGCTACTCGCTACTGATTACTCGCAACTCCTAACACCCAGCCTTCGTGGCGGACGGCTTGCTTGCGTTCTTTTTCCGTCAAGTCGGTTGGGGCGGCCAGGATACCCGTGAGCTTTTCGCTTTGCTGGGACGATCGGAGCCATTTTAGGTAGGTGCGGACTTGTTCCCGATCCACGATCTTATCCTTTTTAGGCAGGGACAGCATACTGGGGTAGATCTCGGCGTGGAGGATCAAGGGTCCCACTGCTGGGAGGTCGCGGTCAAAGTCGGTCTGGAAAGGCCATACTCGCGTGTTCTCCTGGAGTTGCTCGTCGTTCACCAACTGGCAGAGGCGGGGGATACCGAGCAGGGATTGGCCACCAACGCTACCGGTGTAGGCCAGCTTCCAGGGTGGCTGCATTTTGGGTGCGCGCAGTTCCACCAGCCGCCGTTCTTTCAAAGAGACCCGTTTATTTTTTACCGGATAGGTGAAATCCTTTTTTGACCCCAAGAACACACCACTTTGTCCGGCGGGTACGCCCCAAAAAGGCCCGCTCCCTCCGGTAATTCGCCGGTTCAGGTCACCTCCGACAGTAAAGCGGTTGTTGGCGTTATCTTTTTTATCCCTGATAAGACTATTGAGTAGTTTCCAGATGGACGGCCAAGGTGCTTTCTTCCCAAGCCGTAGGGCTTTGGCAAAGCCCTTGGGGTAGCCGAAGGCAAAGTCCCACCCCACCAGAACGCGATGTTTCTTTTTGTGGAGATACCGCAAGCGGCGGCGCACGTAGGTCTGGCATTCGGCCCGCGTGCGAAAGTACTTGGTCACCGTGCGCCCCTCCGCTGGTCCTTCCGCTACCCAGATGGCGTCCTTCGCCGGCTTGGCCGGGCTGGGTTTGGAGCGGGAACTCCAGTCGATAACGAGGAAGTGGTCGAAGGGCTGCAAGGGGTGTACGTTGGCTGGGGCGCTGTCTACGTGCGTCCGGATTACTCTGGTATAAAGAGTGATTTCAATGATCACACATCTACCGGCAAGGTAGCTGTCCGTACCCTGGGTGCCAAGCTTTTCGAGTGGAGTATTTCCCGATCCGCTAATTATATCCGGAACTCCTCGATAGAGTTCTACCCTACGCTACGGCCTCGCCAAACAACGCGAGCCGCTTCTCCTTGATCTCATCCGACTCCAGGTATTCGGAGTAGCTCAGCAGGCTATCGATCGTACCGCCGGGGCCGATCTCAATGATGCGGTTACAGGAGGTTTGTACCAATTCGTGGTCGTGAGAGCTCATGATGAAGTCCCCCTTGAATTCCTTCAGGGCGTTGTTCAGTGCCGTGATGGATTCCAGGTCAAGGTGGTTCGTCGGCTCGTCCAGCAAGAGGAAGTTCGGGCTGTTCAGCATCATTTTACTGAGCATACACCGGACCTTTTCTCCACCGGAGAGTACGCTGCTGTCCTTGTGCACTTCCTCACCGGTAAAGAGCATCCGCCCGAGGAAGCCACGGATAAACTGCTCATCCTTATTCTGGGAGTACTGCCGCAGCCACTCCACCAGGTCGAGACCGTTGGATGCTTGGAAATACTCAGCATTTTCGTTGGGAAGGTGCTGAACGGTGATCGTCTGCCCCCACTCTACCGTACCGCTATCGGCTTCGGTTTCTCCCGCCAGGATCTCGTAAAAGGCCGTCAGGGCCGTCGCTTCCTGCGCCAGGAGGGCAATCTTGTCCTTGCTGTTCATGGTGAAGGACACGTTGTCGAACAGTACGGTGCCTTCGGGCGACTTCTTGCTCAGGTTGGTCACCTTCAAGATCTGGTCTCCCGGCTCTCGCTCCGGCTGGAAAGCGATAAAAGGATACTTCCGCGAGCTGGGCTTGATTTCTTCGATATTGAGCTTCTCCAACGCCTTCTTCCGGCTCGTAGCCTGCTTGGACTTCGAGGCATTGGCGGAGAACCGGGCAATGAACTCTTGCATCTCGGCCCGCTTTTGCTCCATCTTCTTATTCTTGTTGGCCGCCTGTTGCAGCGCCAACTGGCTGGATTGGTACCAGAAGGTGTAATTACCCGTATAGATGTTGGCTTGCTGCCGGTCAATGTCCACAATGTGGGTACACACCATGTCCAAGAAGTAACGATCGTGGCTCACGATGATGATCGTGTTGGGGAAGTCCGCCAGGAAGTCGGCCAGCCAGTGTACCGTCGGTGCGTCCAGGTCGTTCGTCGGCTCATCGAGCAGGAGGATATCCGGGTTACCGAATAGCGCCTGGGCGAGGAGGACCTTTACCTTTTCGGGGCCGCTGAGTTCCTCCATCATCTTGTAGTGGAGGTCTTCCTTGATGCCCATATTCGAGAGCAGTTCGGCGGCGTCGGAGTCGGCCGTCCAGCCACCCATTTCGCCGTAGGTGTTTTCGAGTTCGGCGGCGCGCATCCCGTCGGCTTCGGTTGCCTCGGGGTTCATGTAGATGGCATTCTTCTCCTGCTCCATCGCGTAGAGCACTCCGTGGCCCATTTTGACGGTGTCGAGCACGGTGTGTTCCTCAAAACCGAAGTGGTTCTGGCTGAGGACGGCCATCCGGTTTCCCGGCTCGAGGCTGACGTGGCCGCGGGTGGGGTCCAACTCCCCGGAGATTACCTTCAGGAAAGTTGATTTACCGGCGCCGTTCGCACCAATGATACCATAACAGTTACCGTGAGTAAACTGGAGGCTGACTTCGTTGAAAAGTACGCGTTTACCGAACTGTACGGTAAGATCCTGGACGTTGAGCATGGCGGAAGGGCTTGTAATTGCGGCCGCAAAATTACGGAAAATTGCGTTGGCGTGTTGTAGCTCTAGTAAACGCTGCCAGGGGAGGTTGGGTTGAGGGTTTGGCAGGTCAAAAGCACCGCCGGGATTGAGTTAAAGATTAGGTCTTGGCGCTGCCGCGGATGTAGAGCTTGTGGGGTAAACTGTGTCAAAACATACTCATACATTTAATACGGTGGGTTTGTGGTAACACCTAGCACCCCTATACTGACTACGAGAATAAAGCAAAGACAGAAAAATGTCAGCACGTTTAAGGTCAGACTTAGTATTCCAGAGGCAAAAAACAGAGGCTTTTTATGTTGCGCTGACTTAAAAAATGACCTTAGGATTAATACTACTCTAAATAACCATACTACAATTAAAAATAATGATGCGTATGTATACATCATTACATCTTGCCACATATTGGGCATATCATTAAATAGGGCAGCCATTGAAATAAAGAACATCAAATCAAAGAACAACCAAATCAATTGCGCTAAAATGGTTTTCATTGTTCAGCATTTAAATTCTTAAAATCTCAACCATTTTCACACCTCCTATTTCTTGTTTAGCTCCGGTTCAATCATATTGCACAGAGTTCTTAAGTTAAACAAACCTTCAGTAGACGTAGACCAATCATACTCATCTGGATACTGGTAAAACGTATCGTGCATGTAATAAACAAAGGAAGTAGCTACTTGCCCATCTCGCTTAATGCCGTGGGGCCTGAAATTTTCCCGCTCACTGGAAACCCAGGTGCCATTGTGGTTTCTGAGGTAGCACTCTCCAACGTATACTGTTAAAGCATTTAAAAAGAAATGCGTAGCGTGTTCATAAGGATCAAATTCTTTGGCAAGATATAATTTTGCCAATTCAGCTTGAATGGAATCTAATGATTCTACCGTGAAGTTTAATAAAACATCATTTAGGCTAGTGTCAGCCCGCAGGTGTTCGATATAAGAATCTACAGTGTATTCCCCCTCTGAATTGTAGGGATATACAGACTCAGAATCCATAGAACAACCTTGTAGAATTAATAATAGCGGCAGAAGCAGTAGGCATAGTTTCATAAACTTTTAGAGTAGAAAAGCCGAATTGAGATAATCTATTTTAAATAGTATAAATCACATCAGTTAAGTGGGACGGCAATACTTTAAACTATCAGACATCAATATAAGGATTAAATATTGACACCTCTTTGCCCCCAAAAACCCGGCACCCGCGCCAGCGCAAAAAAAAATGCCCCGCCAAGCAAAAAACCTGACGGGGCAACTCTTTTCAAAAGTAAAGCAAAGCTTACTTGACCAGCAACAGACTCTCTCCGTTAACGCGGAGGAGGTAGCGGCCAGCGGGTAAGTCCGCCGTAGCGATCTCGGTGCGCTGGAAGCCGGCGGCCAGGCGGCCACTGCGGAGTTCACGGCCGAGGGCATCGTACAGGCTGTAGTTCGTCGTTTCGGCAAACTCCGTTTCTACCGTAAAGGCATTCCCGATGGGGTTGGGGTAGGCGGAAAGCGTAACACCCGAAGCCCGCTCGATGCGGATGACGTCGGACAACTGTGTAGCACCGTCAAAATCAACGGAACGGAGGCGGTAGTAGGAAGCACCGAGCGGCTGCTCGTCCATGGCTTCGTAAGCTACTTCGCGGTCGCTATTGCCAGCGGCGTTCACCGTTGCAATTTCCGTCCAGGCGTCGACACCGTTGCGGCTGCGCTCGAGGTAGAACATCTCCGTATTTTCTTCGGAAGAAGTAGACCAGGTGATTTTGTTGGCTTTATTCATGGCTACCCCGCGGAAGTCGCTGAGGGTCACGGGGAGGGCCGTTACGTTGACAATAGAGATGTTGTCAACGGTAATGTAACCTTCACCACTTCCCCGCTCTACCTGTAGTTGAAGGGTGGCCGAACCGGGAGGAGCGATGTACGTGTATTCGGAACGAACGTAATCTTCACCCTGAGGGATGTTATTGTCGACGCGTCCACCATCATCTCCATCTACGTCCAGGATAGCACCGGCAGCATCGCGGAAGGTGTAGTTTACTTTAGCAAAGTCCAGTGAACCAGCATATTTGCTATCGAAGGAGGTCATAATTTCGGCACCTTCGCTAACTGCATACTCCGGAGTGGAAGCTGTTGCGTACTCGCCGGATGGATCATTAAACGTCAAAGCCATCACGCCAGTGGCGGGATCCTGCACCAACTCGTTGCGGAAGGTCGCTTCGGTAAGCGCGGAACCGGCTTCAAAGTCACCATTTACAACCAGTTCTCCTTCGGGCGTCATCGGAGCTTCAACCGTGTAAGGCAGGAAGCAGACATCATCTACAACGTAGTCGACGCCAGGGTTACCATTGAACTGTACGGCGAAGTGGGCAATATCGGGGTCTGTAGCCTCAGCAATAAGACGGTAACCGATCAACTCATTACCCTCAATCTTGATGGACACCATACTCAGGGTTGAGGAGTAATCGTCGTTGAAGAACTTAATTTCAGCATTCGGGAAACCACCATCTACAAGCGTCTTGGCCACAAAGTTGAGTTCGTAAGCGCCACCGGGGCCGATGTCACCGTAAGTCGCCGTACCACAGCCGTTGGCGGCACACGCAACGCGGAGCGCACCACTATTTAGGGTACCCTGATCAGCGGACCAGGTGATGTCCATATCATCACCAAAAGCCGTTGAGTAATTGGAGATATTAGCATCGAAGGTCTGGTTACTCACCAAGCCGTCAGGGCAAAAATCTACGGGGGGTTGAGGATCAGTCATGGATAAACACCAGTTATCCGCAATGGATGAGGCGCTTTCTCCGCCTACAATTGTTACGCGGACTTCATTAGCTTCCGGTGGGCAAATACCACTGAAGTTGAAGGTTTCGAAGTCAGCGGAGGTAAGGTCCATGGACTGCTCACCGTAGCGGGTAAAGGTGGTGTTGTCCACAAACGCAAAACGAACCTGAGCGTAACCAGCTGTCGCCAAACGCTTAGCGTCTACCTGGCCGTAAAAGACCTCGCCGTTGCTGGCTGGTTTTGCCTGGTAGAATTCGAAGTAGGTATCGGGCAGCGGACCAACCTGTACGGCGCCGGATCCACCAACACCGCCGGTAGCTGAGGCAGTACCCACCGGTGAACCGCCGGCGTTAGCGAAAGAACCGTAAGCACTCAGATCACCATCGTCAAGAAGTGGGTTCGTGAACAGGTTATTTTCACATACGGGGGTGACGGGTGCCGTCGTCAGATCAAAACACCAGTTATCCGTGCGGAAAACGCCGTCTCCCTGTACGGCTAACTGAACTTGTGCAGTACCTGCAGGCGACACCAAGGTGCGGCTAATGGTTTGCCAATCCATATTCTCGTCGGCAAATACGGTAAAGTCCGCAGCACCGATGTCCGCACCGTTCATATCCCGGTAGTAAATAGCAATGCCAACGTAGTCGGCTTCCGTCGGTAAACGGAGGATGTCGACCGCAAAAGTGTATTCCGTGTTTTCGGCAATACCTCCTACCGTTTGCGCAATGGCACCAAAACCAGTAGAATTGATCTCTGCGGAGTTAGCCGAACCATCTCCGGTGTTGCTTGACAGACCAGTGAAAGCTGCACCGCTGAAAAGGTAGTAGCTATTCGGAAGACCAGTTCCGCCATCTAAACCGCCTTCAAAATCGGCGTTATTGGCCAGCGTGGAGGCACACTGTGCCTGAAGGGCACCCACCGATAACAGGAGGGCCAGCAAGGTCAGGCCCTTGCGAAAATAAGTAAAGTCTAATTGCATGATTGGTAGGTTTTTGCGACTGGAATCAAGCCCGGAATCGCAGGCTTTAACTGGCCAAGGATAAGGAGATATAGCGTTAAGGCGAGCAAAAAAGGCGGCTAAATGTCCTAACAATACATAGTAAAAACCAGCAAACCCCGCCGGCTATGGGGCCTGGCGGGGTCTGCAATCCATTGTAGGTTATCCGGCCAATTTTAGCCGGGAACTGGCGTTCAACTTAGTTAATTACTACGCGAATCGTCTCCTGCTCGCCTCCAACCGTCAGTTGAAGAACGTAGATGCCGGCCTGGAGACCGCGTACGTCCACGTCCGCCGCCACCGTTCCGGCGGGAAGCTTGAGTGAAGTGCCGGCGGCGCGGCCCTGAGCGTCGAAGAGGCGGATGCCTACACCTTCGCTCACGTCGGCGCGGTCACTGAGTTCAACGTGGACAAAGCCATTGTTGGAAGGGTTCGGGAACACCCGGCCGAGGGTCGTTACCCCAGCGGCGAAGTTCAATTCCACTACGTTCGACATCAGGTCACCAAACTCGGCGTCGATGAGGCGGATGCGGTAGAAGTTGCGGCCGTTGACCGGCGAGACGTCCGACTGGCGGTAGATCGCATCGCTACCGGACATAAACGCCGCCTCGGTGAGGCCTTCCCGCACCATCTCGAAATCGACTCCGTTGGTAGAGCGCTCCAGTTCGAACTGGTAGAAGCTACCGTCATTAGGCACCGTCCATTCAATCGTCACTTCCCGGTTGGCTAGGTTGTTCATTACGCCGGTTGCCGTCAGGTTGCCGCCACAGCTGGCGGGGTTAGCGATGACGTTGACGAGGAAGGGATCACGGCTCACGCAACCGCCGCCGGAAGCGGTCAGGTTGGCGTTGTAGAGGCCGGTTTCCGTCCAGGAATTCGTCACTACTGGGCCGTTCAGGACGGCTGCTTCGGCGGGGCCGCCGAAGTTCCACGTCAGCAGGTTACCCGGAGTTGGGTTCAGGGCCGTGAAGGTGGCATCCTCACCAACGCAAACGCGGGTGGTTCCGGATACCTGAGCATTCGCGGCGTCACCAACGGTGATCAGGACGGGTTCGGTCTCCCGGTAGCGGCAGAGGCCGCGGCGGACACAGCGCGCGAAGTAAGTATTCTCGTAGATCGCGCCGGGCTGGTAGTTCTCCGTGTTGGTATTCGGGATCGGCGTCCAGAAATCAATGTCCAGATCGGGGCCGACGGTCGTCATCATCCATAGGTACTGGAGCTCACCCTGGCCACCGGTAGCGGGGGCGGTTTCGACGAGTTCATCCGGTACGTTGCCAGGGCCGCAAAGGGTTTGGTTGCCGCTGATCGCTCCTGGGTCGTCCACGTTGTCGATACAGGGGCTCGTAAAGCCGGCGTCGATCGTTGGGATTCGACCGTTAGGCCCAACCGTGTAGAAGGGCGTCATCAGCATCTGCGGGTCCACGTCGCTGTCGTCGCCGTCGTTACCCATATTCTGTTGCGTTGCCGTCAGGTCGGCGGGTTGCTCGAAGGTCAGTTTGTAGGTACCGGGGTTGACCATGAACATGTACATCCCGTTTTCGTCGGTGAACTGCATGTCCATGAAGCTGCCGTCCTGGCTATTTACGGTGACTTTTACGCCTTCAATACCGGGTTCACCGGGGTCCTGCATACCGTTGCCGTTGAGGTCTTCCCAGACGAAATCGCCGAGTTTCGCCATACAGTCATCGGTGATTTCAATGGTTCTTTCCAAATCCACGGTACAACCGTTGGCGCTGCCGCTGGTGTAAACTGCGGACAGTACGTACGTACCGGGCGCCAGCGTAGAGGGGTCCAGTTCCGTAACGACGACGTCGTTGATCGTATAGGTGATATTGGCCGTGGTAGCTACGCCACCCTCAATAGCGACGGCGTTGAGCGCCACGGCACTATCGAACGTACAGAGTAAGGACGGTGGCTCCGGCTGGAAACTCAACGTCGGGTAATCACACTGGTTGGCGAAGGAAAGGCTGGATAATCCATTGGAGACCGTCGCGCTGAAGGCCTGCCCATCAATTACCCGGAAGGTGATGACGTAGAGGGATTGGTTGGCGTTGTCCGGGTCCGGCGTTTCGGTGAGCTCCGTCCCGATGGGGAGGGGAGCCGTCGGGGTACCGAGGTTGGTGAACATTCCGGTGCGGTCGGTGACCGTCCAGGTTTGTCCCGGGCTGGCCGTCACGGTGATGGTTTGCTGGAACTGTCCGTTGCCGGGGTTCGAGGCATTGCTCAGGCAGTTACACTCATCGAGCTCGCCGGTAGGGACCGGTACAAATCCTGCATCGACGGTGGGGTCGAACTCACCCGCTTCCAAATTATAAATGCCGGTCATTCCGTTCATGGCAGGGTCGGCGTCACTATCACCTGCGTCAGCGCCCTGATTGGCTTCCGTACGGATGTTGCCGGGCAACTCGGGGAAGAGGACGCTGTAATCTCCGGGCACGAGGCCGTTGAATGCATACATTCCGTTGGCGTCGGTTACCGTTTCGTCGATGATATCACCGTTCGCGTTCTTCAGGAAGACGGTGTAACCAGCCACACCGGGCTCGTTAGGATCTTGCTGCCCGTCGGCGTCGTAATCGAGCCAGACGAAGTTACCGAGGCCCGCAAAGGCCGCCAGCGTTTCGCTACAAACCGTCGTACAGCCGTTTGCATCGGTGACGGTAGCGGAGTAAGTGCCAGGAGCGAGATCGGAGATTGTTTGAGTAGTCGCGCCGGTATTCCACAGGTAGGTGTAAGCACCCGTACCGCCCGTTCCGGTAACGCTTAGCGAGCCGTTATCTCCAAGGGTAGATTCCTGCAGCACGTTGACGGTACAGGTGAGCGCATCTGGCTCGGTGATGGTGAAAGGCGCCACCGCCGTACAGCCATTGGCGTCGGTAACGGTGACGGATTCGGTGCCGGCGGGTAAACCGACGATGGGGGTTCCCACCGCTCCGTTGCTCCAGGTAATTTCGTAGGGCTGCGTGCCGCCGGAAACGAGGACGGATGCCGTGCCGTTAGCGTCGCCGTTACAGTCGTTATCCGTGGTTTGTACGCTCAGGTCGATCGCGTCAGGCTCGGTAACCGTGAAATTGGCGACCGCGGCGCAGGCGTTGGCGTCCATAACGGTGACGGAATAATTGCCGGCAGTGAGACCGTCCAGGTCCGCCGTCGTGGCACCCGTACTCCAGGCGTAGCTGATGGTAGCCATATCACCTCCCATGACGGAAGTAGTGATGGCGCCCGTGGCGTCGCCATTACAGTTGATGTCAGTAACTACTCCGGTTACGACGAGGGCCGTATTGGTATTGATGGTGTAAGTAGCCTCGGCCGTACAGTTGTTAGCGTCCGTAACGGTAACCGTGTAGTTACCGGCCTCGAGATCATCGATATCCTGGCTGGTGGCGCCGTTGCTCCAAGCGTAGGTGTAGCCCGGGGTACCGCCACCGACGCTGAGGTCGATGCTGCCGTCATTGTCACCAAAACAGTTGATGTTGGTGACTTCGGCGGAGAGTTCGATGGCATCCGGAGCCGTGAGGGTGACGGACATGCTACCGAAACAGCCGTTACCGTCGGTGACTTCCACGAGATAGGTGCCGGCGCTGACGTTGTTGAGGGTGCCGTCATTTGCTTCCCCGTTAACCGTGATCGTAAAGGGCATGGTGCCGTTGACGATACCGATCAGGACGATACCATCGTCGCTATCCGAACAGGTGGGGTTGGTGGGAGAAAGATTGACGACGAGCGCGTCGGGTTCTTCCACGGTGTAACTCGCTTCTGTGGTACAGTCATTGCCGTCCGTAGCGGTAATGGAGTAGGTACCAGCGGCGAGGCCCGTGCGGTCTTCGGTGGTGGCGCCGTCGTTCCACAGGTAATCATAGTCACCGTCGCCACCGCTGACGTCGATATTGATGACGCCGCTACTGTCGCCTTCACAAGTCAAATCGATGACCGTCCCAACGATGGAAAGAGCGTCATTTTGCTCGATGGCAAAGGTGGAGGTGCCGACACAACCTTCAATGTCCGTGACCGTAAGGGAGTAGTCTCCGGCGGCCAGGTCATTAATAAAGGAGGTAGTCGCGCCCGTGGACCAGGCGTAGGTGTAAGGGGGCATGCCGCCGCTGACCGTGGTTGCGATGGAGCCATTTTCCTGACCGAAACAGGCGATGTCTTCTACACTGCCGACGATTTCAATGGGGGGAGATTCGACGATGGTGTAGGAATCAACGAGGGTACAGCCGTTCTCATCAGTCACCGTGATGGAGTAAACGCCGGGGCCGATGGGGCCGATGCCCTGCGCCTCCTGGCCCATAAAACTCCAGACGTAGGAGTATTCACCGGTACCACCGGTTGGGGCAATGCGTAAGAAAGCATCCCGCACGCCGGGGCAAACGGTGGAGTCACCGAAGATGAATCCCTCGATGGGGTCGGGTTCGTTAACGGTGGCCGTTGCCTCGTCCGTACAGCCGCGGCTGTCGGTCAGGGTGACGGTGTAGTCGCCGGGGGCTAGGTCGTCCAAGGTGGGCCCAGTTGCACCGTTGCTCCAGGCGTAGGTGTAGGGAGGGGTACCGGCCGTGGCTGTAGCGTCAAGGCTACCGTCATCATTACCGGGGCAGGTGACGTCGACGGACGCAACGGTAACCAGTGGATTGTTCGGTGCCACTCTACGGCAGGTGACGAAACCACAGAGGTTATTATCTACCAGGGTCACGCAGTAATTGCCGGAGGGCACGGTGATCGACTCGGTCGTCTCACCGGTGGACCAGGTCCAATCGTAAGGTGCCGTGCCACCGGAGGCGACGATAGATATCTCGAAGGGTTCGTCACACTCCACCGGCTCGGTGATGCTGACGTTGAGGCGGTCCGGTTCGTTGAGGGTGACGGATCCGACTACCGTATTGTTAGCCGCATCCGTGACCGTAACGGTGTATTCTCCGGCCGTCAGGTTAGTGATGGCGCTGGTCGTTTCGCCGTTGCTCCAGGCGTAAGCGTAAGGGGCAGTGCCGCCATCGGCAGTGGCTACGGCGATACCTTGAGGGATGGAGTTACAGGTCAGGTCCTGCCCGGTCACCTCAACGTTGAGCTGGCCGTAGGCGGCGAAGGAACAGACCGTAAATAATAGGAGTAGAGCCCGGCGCACGCCGAACAAGCTGGGTCGAAGTATTTGCATAAGATTATGATTGGACCGATCGGGTCAAAAAAAATTGGAGAGACGTAAAGTGGTTGAAAACGAAGAGCTGCAGGCCGGCCTGATGGTAGAAAGTAGGTCGTCAGATTATCAAGTTTAGTTACTGGCCGGCAACCCTGCGTGCTACAAGTTAAGGCCACAACCACCGGTTGATCAAATTTGAAAGGTGCAATGATGTTCGCTCCCGATTAAAAATTAGTTCATCACCAGTAAACAGCAGCGTGTTTTCGGACTGCTTCGTCTTCTCCCAAAATAACGAAAGGCAAGTGTAGCCTTCTAGCCACACTTGCCCTCACGCAAATCGTAATCTCAAAATAGAAAATCAGCTGAAGCATCAGTGATGCTTTAACATCAATGGACCCGGATCTTTCCTTCCCGTTCCCATCAACAATACAATGATCGTCATCCCACCCGCAAAACCCAATGACACAAAATTGAATTTGTGAAAAATTTTGGCCTGCAAGAGGAATAGCAGCATCCAAAATACTAGTATCACCCTCAAAAACTCTATGCTATACCGGCGTTTTCGAATGGAATCCAATCCAACATTGTGAAACATAATGCTCACGCGGACTACTGAAAAGGATCAGAAAAATTTGGATTATTTATCAGCGTCTCATCCGTCAGGGATTCCAGAAAGGCTACCAGGGCTGCTTTCTGCCGGTCGGTGATGGGAAAGCCCGTGATATTGGGGTCCTCATTCTCCACCCCGTGCCCACCGGCCGCGTAGTGATCGATGACTTCCTCCAGGGTTGCGAAACGACCATCGTGCATGTAGGGCGCCGTCAAGGCAATATTTCGGAGTGTGGGCGTGCGGAATTTTCCGTTATCGAAGCGGCTACCGGATACGTCACCAAAGCCTTTGTCGGGGAAGTCGTCCAGGTTGGCCACGTCATCCAGGCCGTTATTCTTGAACCGGTCATCACCGAAAGCCGGGGCGTTGTGGCAGTGCCCACAACCGGGGTGGAGGGCACCGAGAGGCACGTCCTCCACGAAGAAAAGGCTGTCCGCGCCCAACTGCTCTTCTTCGGTAAAGAACTCGGTATTCTGATAGACTACCCGGTCGAAATGACTATCCGCCGAGATAATGGTGGACTCAAATTGGGCGATGGCTTTAGCCACCATCTCGCGGTTCAGTTCACTCGGCCGGTCGATACCAAAGGCCGCCCGGAAGCGCCGGCGGTAATCCTCGTGCTTTCGCAAACGGGTAAGGACGTTTTCCCACTCTTCATCCATCTCCAGCATGTTCTCTACCGGGTGAATGGCCTGTTCCCACAATTTACCGGAGCTACCGTCCCAGTTGAATCCGTTGCCATTGAAGACGAGGTTGACCAGCGACATCGCGCTACGGCGCCCTACCCGCCCGTCGATTCCTTCGGCCAGCGCCCGGCCGTCGGTAAAGGCCAGCTCCTGTTTGTGGCATTCGGAGCAGGAGAAGGCGCTATCCCGACCCATGATCTTATCGTAGAATAGTCGGCGACCGAGCTCAATGCCTTCTACCGTCAGTGGATTATCGGCGTCCAGCACCGGCCGGGGCAGGTAGTCGGGGACGTCAACGGCGAAAGCAGTCGGCACGGATGGCCCTTCAATCAACGGGTCGGGATCGGTCACCGGGCAATTCGCGCACGGCACCGGTTCTCCGCCGTTGTCATCGTCATCCGGCCCGCAGGCGGTTACGCTAGCGATGACGAAAAAACCCGCGAAAAGCAGCAGAATCCGGAAGGGCATCACTTGAGTTGAAGTGGTTGGTAAGCGGGATTAGTAACAAAGCTACTGTCCGTCAGGGTTTGCAGGAAGGCGACCAAACCCGCTTTTTCTTCGGGTTTGAGGCCGATGGGCATCACGTTAGCACTTCGGTTTTCGGCGTACCGGCCACCGGTATCGTAATGGTCCACCACTTCCTCGAGGTTGGCCATCCGGCCGTCGTGCATGTAGGGCGCGGTCAGGGCAACGTTGCGGAGGCTGGGCGCCCGAAACAATCCATTTTCGTAGGGGTTGGCGGTGACGGCTCCCCGCCCCTTGTCCTTAAACTTAGTCAGGTCGATCACCTCATCGAGGCCATTATTGAAAAAGCGTTGGTTCGTGAAGTGGGGGGCGGTATGGCAGTGGGCGCACTCTCCGGTGGGGATCTTCCCGAACCACTTCGGTTCTTCGGGCTGGTCACCAAAATCAAAGAAGATGGCGGCGCCCAGTGCTTCGGCCTCCGTGTAGGTAGCCTCGCCCCGCTGTACCCGGTCGTACTTGCTATCGGCGGAAATGAGGCTGCGTTGGAACTGCGCCAGTGCCTTCCCGACGTGGTCCGGGTTTAGCCGGTTAATGTCCGCCAACCCAAAAGCTTCGCGGAAGGCATCCGCGTAAACGGGGTGTCGCCGCAGTTTGGAGATGACGACTGGCCAGCTGCCGCCCATTTCGTTGGGGTCGGCAATGGGGTGCAGGGCCTGGGCCTCGAGGTTGGAAGCCCGGCCGTCCCAAAAGAGGGTTTCGTGGAGGTAGCCGACGTTCGCCAGCCCCGGGCTGTTTCGCCGCCCTACCCTACCGTCAATTCCAATACTACGGGCCTGCCCATCCGCAAAGGCTAACGCTGGCTCGTGGCAACTTCCACAACTGATCGTTGAATCGGACGAAAGGATGGGGTCAAAAAATAAGCGTCTCCCGAGCGCCAGCCCTTCCCGCGTGGTGGGGTTGTCGGCGGGGTAAATGATCTTGGCGAAAGCGTCCGGCTCGGGAATATGCAGTGGGGTAGCCTCCGGCAGCGGTTCACCGCAACCTACCAAGACCAACAGTAATAGACCAAAAGCACCACGCATCCCTAGCGTTCGAGGGTAAATTCATCCGCCAAGCCACTAAATACACTGGTCGCTAAAGCTTGATTACCCCCGTGGACGCGGCGATTGGCCTCCACAGTGATGTCGTAGGTGTCATCGCTGCCACCTAAGGCTTCGAGAATGTCCGTCACAACGGTAAGTTCCTCGGCCCCGTTACCGGTTAGGCGGAAGTCACGGTCCAAGGTCACGGTGCGGTACAGGTCATTGCTTCCCATGTGGATTGTAACGGGGATGTCGAAAATGTCATCTCCCAACAGGTCCGCATTCGCTTCAATTTTGGCGAATACGTAGCGAGTAGCTGCCGTCCAGAACTCGTTGGCGTTCAGTGGGTCGGTGGCGGCGAAATTATTGGGGTCCACGGCGTTCAGCTCCGGTTTCACGCCCAGGCCAAATCGTACCCCAGTGTATTCACCCGTTGGCACGGTAAACGTCCGCGTATCCACATTATCCTCGGTTGCGCTGGCGTAGCGGATCAACTCAATTTCACTGAGCAGCACGGGGTCACCACCATCCGCCGGCAGGAGTTGGAGGTCAGATACGTAGTACTGGAACAGTTGCATTTTTAGCCGGTCACCACCGGGGTAATCGTACGCCTCGCTCTGGATGGCCAGGTCTTCCCCACCAAACTCAGCCGCAAAGTTGATGCTCAGTTCCGTATCGCCGGCCACAATCGGATCCTCATCATCCTCGCAGGATACGAAGGTAAAGGCAAGGGCAAAGAGTAGTAAATAGGTTAGGTGCTTCATAATTTGTTTTGGTTCTGGGTTTAGTTGCGGGTAATACTCCAGTACGTTCTATTACGTCACCATTCGTGGGCGCTGCCGCAGGTGCACAGGAGAAGGGTGAGTAACGAGACTGAACACCAACCAAAGGTAGGCCGTCCCACGAATGACACACCATGAGCAACGGACCAATACCTCGTAATATTGGCAGGAAAGGCCGTTGTGCCGCCCGTAAGACGAATAGCTGGATACGAACATCAGCTCAGTAAACCCAGTTACAATTGGGCATCACATCAGTAAATTATCAAATCCAAACCATGAGCAACCAGACCAATAAAGACCTCAACGAAGCCCTGAAACAACTCACCTACGGCTACTACCTACTCGCCACCCGTGCGGACAGCTCCGAACTCAAGACCCGCGACGAAGACTGGGTCAGCGCCGGCACCGTAAGCTGGGCCACGCAGTCCAGTTTTGAGCCTCCCTACATCACGGTCGCCATCCAGAAGGACAGCAACCTGAACGAAACCATCCAGAAGAGCCAGGTATTCTCCCTCACCGTCCTTGGTAAGGACGAGCGGGAACTAATCGAACGCTTCGCCGAGAATACGGACGTCGACTACTCCAACAACAAAGTAAATGGCATCAGCTACCGCGAAGGTGAATCTGGCGCTCCCCTCCTCGACTGCGGCGTAGCTACCCTCGAATGTAAATTGGAGGACGCCCTTACCACGAGTGGCGACCATTTACTCTTCGTCGGCCGCGTGGTAAACGCCAGCACCAACGGTAAGGACCCCATCACCGAACGGGAAGCCCGTTTCGAGTATGCCGGCGTCTCCCCCCGCAGCTAAGACTGATTAAGTTGATTAGCGATCAATTGGCCGCGCAAATTCATTCTCTTGGAGGGTGGAATTTGCGCGGCCTTTTTTGTTTTCTAGGATAGGACTTTCCGGCAGGAGGGGACTCTAGATGTTAGATTTTAGAAGAAAGACCGCACCGGACACAGACAACCGGTGCCATTATAGGTAATGCTTCGGTCGCCTAAATCATCCGTAGCCGCAGCGTTGTAGTTTCCAGGTCCTCCTCCATCCGGAACTTCGTTTCGCTGAAGGTGGGCAGCCGCAAGCGAGTGATGGCTTCGCCACTGAAGGCCCAGGGTTCGGAGGGCAAACCCAGCCAGTTGCGGTTCATTTCGCCGTCGTTATCCACGTCATGGAAGATCGCCAGGGAGTATTCCTGACCAATCGTAAGGGCGGGGAGGTCGATGTACGTTGTCCCCGACGCTGTCACTTTTACGCCGACCAATTCGGCTTTCTCCTTGATTAGGAAGTTGTCATCCCCCGTGTAGATGCCCACCCAGATCATGCCCGTCTTTTCTTTCACGTTCGTCACCTCGAGACGCAAGGGTTGTGAGCGGGGAGGGTCCACGGCAATCATATCATTAGGCTGAGCCGCACCCGAAAGCAGGGGAAGGAATACAGACCAACAAAGCAGGAGGATCAATTTTTTCACGGTACTGGAAGGACGCTTATTCAGCAAGGAGAGTTGCGGACAAATGGTTCATCCGCCAGCCTTATGTCTTGGTACGACAAAATAAAAGTAGCCACCCCCAATTATTTGGAGATGGCTACAAACATAATAGCGAGCTATTGAATCGGGTTGACCTGCGGCCGCCCTTAGAACAGTCCGTTACTTGATCACGGCAAATTGTTCCTTGCGGTTGGGAGTATCCTGGTGCACCCCTTCCAGCGAGATCGGTCCGCTCGCTCCAGAGAGGGCACGATCCACATCCTTAATACTACGAACAGTCCGGCCGTCAATTTTTTGTACGACGAAGCCGGGTCGGATGCGCGTCTGCTCAGCCACCAGACCTTCGTTGATCTTACGGATAACCACGCCGCCGTCAATACCCAGGTCTTCGGCCTGACCTTCGCTTAGTTCAACGAATTCGGCGCCCAGTTTCTGCGTTTCGCGGGCGGCTACCGGACGGCTCACCGAGCCGGACCCACCTTCCGTGTTTTGCAGTTTCGCCTGGGCGGTGCGAGCATCGCCATCCCGTTCGTAGCTTAGGGTGACGACGTCACCGGGGCGGCGGCGGCCCAATTGCTCGAGGAGTTCGCTGTTGCGGAGGGTCGTGACACCGTCAACACCAACGATGACGTCGCCTTCCTGCAGGCCAGCTTCTTCGGCGGCGCTACCGGAGATGACGTCGGATACGTACACACCATTGTCGCGGTCAATACCCAGTTCTTTGGCAAAACCAGTATTCAGCTCACGAATCTTGGCACCGAGGAGGCCCCGCTGTACGATGCCGAACTCGCGCAAGTCTTCGGTCACCTTCTTCACGATGGCGGAGGGGACGGCAAAACTGTAGCCCGCGAATACACCCGTAGGGCTAGAGATGGCCGTATTGATACCCACCAGGTTTCCGTTGATGTCGACCAAAGCGCCACCGGAGTTACCGGGGTTTACAACGGCATCCGTTTGGATGAAGGATTCGATGGCGAGGTCGCCACCACTCTGGCGGACGATGTCGATGCTCCGACCTTTTGCGGATACGATGCCGGCGGTGACGGTGCTCGTCAGGCTGAAGGGGTTGCCTACGGCTACTACCCAATCACCAATTTTGAGGGCATCACTATTGGCAAAATCTACCGTAGGAAGTTGGTCGGCATCAATTTTAATCAAAGCGATATCCGTCGTTGGGTCAACGCCAATGATCTCGGCGTCGTAGGTCCGCTGATCGTTGAGGACGACCTCAAGCTCTTCGGCGTCCTCTACCACGTGGTTATTGGTAGCGATGTAGCCATCCGCGCTGATGATAACGCCGGAGCCGGAGCCCTGCTGCAGGCGGTCGGGCATCTGCCCGCCACCACGGGGGCCACCGAAGAGATCCCGGAAGCCGGGAGGTAGCTGATTGGGGTCGATCTGCATTTCGCCGCGGCTACCGCTTGCTTTCTTACTGGCTTTGATGTGGACGACTGCGGGAAGTGTTTTCTCGGCGGCTACGCTAAATCCTGCGGCGGGGGCAGGTGCCACGGTGCCGGAGTTGCCGGAGGGATCTGCGTAGCGGGCAAAATTAGTCGCCGGCTTACTTTCCAGTTCAACGTATTTAACGGATTGGTTCCAGCCAAAATACTGGGCGCCGCCGAGTGCAGCAAGGCCACCCACAATGGCGGCCAGCACGACGAAGAGTAGCTTTTTCATGTTGATAGTTTTGGGGTAAAAGGAAGGAATTATTGGAACGCATACGCAGTGGTCATTCGTTCGCAATTCACGCTTCTAAGACGATCTACCCTTTGATTTGGTTGGCCCGCTTAACTTTCGTTAACGCTGCTTAACCCGGATTGCGGCAAGGACCAGCTGAATAGTGGTATAGCCTGCCTTCACGGCCTCAATTGGTACGTTGTATTTAAGACCAGACCATTACAAAACAATCCACGGATAAGCCTCCGCAAATGACTGGCGCCAGGTGATGTGCCAGTGCCCCAACCCTTCGTAGACGGTCAACTTGCGGTTATCCGCCGAAATGCCTGCTGCGGCGAGCCGATCATGGGCCTTCTGCGCCAGTGGCACCATTGGTGCTTCCAATTCTCCCACGGAGACGAAGACTTTCTTGTTGCTCAGGTCGCCATTGGGCTCCATCGCCAAAAGGCGCTCTTCGTCGACCCACATGGAGGGGGACTGAATTAGGGCGACGCCGAAAGTTTCGGGGTGGCTCATGATGGCGTAGTAGGCCATCATACCACTGCGGGAAATACCTCCAATGGTAGTGTGTTCGGGTGCCGGGAGGGTGCGGAAATTGGCATCTACCCAGGGTTTGAACTCCTTACAGAACCAATTCATGTAAGCTTCTCCGTGGGCCTGAGGGATATCGCTGGTTGGCCAGGGCGTGTATTCCCCGTCGCGGTCCTCGGCGGATTCCAGGCCAATTACGATGGCTCCGCGCCCACCGGCGTTCACGGTGGAGTCGATCACCTCATCTACCCGCCATTCTTCGGATTCATTCTCCAGCTCATTGAATGCACCGTCACCATCCATGAAATAGATTACCGGGTAGCTGATGGAGTCGTTTTCGCGGTACCCCGGTGGGAGGTATACGTGAACCGTCCGTTTGCTGTTCTGATAGGGGATCAGGATGGAATCCCGTAGGACGGTTACGTTTTCGGAAGCGGTATTAGTGGCCTGCGCCATGAATTCAGCGTGGCTGCGTTCCCACTGGTAGTCGTGGTATTTACGTTGCCCGTACCGAAAAGCAAAGTAGCTGAGTGCAGGAATGACTACAAAAAACAGGAGAAGGCGAAGCGTCTTTTTCATTAGGTGGTTGATTACAATGGAAAGAATACAAGTTATACCGTCAAACCCAAAGACCTAGCATTAGCAATAGGGTTGCATCCTACTCCGAGATTAGACTAACCTGCCCTCAGCACCTACACCCTATTTTCGCCCTACCAAAATCCGACGCATGCGCCTGTTTTCGTTTCTTTTCATCTGGGCCTGGGCCCTTCCCCTATTCGGCCAGGCCTACTTCCAGCAGGACGTAGCCTACGACATCAAGGTGACGCTCAACGACGAAACGGATGAGTTGAACGGGCAACTTACCCTCGAGTATACCAATAATTCGCCCGACGTCCTGGCGGCGATCCCTTTCCACATTTGGCCCAACGCCTACTCCAGCGATGCCTCGGCGTTTGCCAAACAAATGCTGCGCAACGGCAACACGAAGTTTCACTTTGCCGACGCCAGCAAGCGCGGTGAACTGGATGGCCTCAATTTTACCGTCGACGGCCAACCCGCTCCGCACCGCCCGGATGAGGAACACCTCGATATTGTACACCTCCCCCTCCCCTCCCCCCTCGCGCCCGGGGCAAGGGCGACCATCCGTACACCCTTCCGCGTCAACATCCCCAACAGTTTTTCTCGCCTGGGTCACGTTGGGGATTCCTACCAGATGACGCAGTGGTACCCCAAGCCGGCCGTCTACGATCGGGACGGCTGGCACGCCATGCCCTACCTGGATCAGGGAGAATTCTACTCCGAATTCGGCTCCTTTCGCGTCAGCATCACCTTACCGGAAAACTACGTCGTTGGAGCAACCGGCACACTAGTGGAAGCCAGCGAAAGAACCTGGCTACTCGCCCGGGCGAACGACGGTCTTGAACGAATGCTTCAATCCAACTACGGAATCACCCGCAGCGAGGAGGAGAGCGAACCCTTCCCCCCTTCTTCGGACCGTACCAAGACCATTACTTACGTCGCGGACCGCGTCCACGATTTCGCCTGGTTTGCGGATAAACGCTTCAACGTATTGCACGATACGCTCCACCTGCCCGGGGTGGAGGAGCCCATCGACGTTTGGTCCATGTTCACCGAAACGGAGATCGATCTTTGGTCGCGGAGCATCGAATACCTTAAGCGGTCCACCCGCTTCTACTCCGAGAAAGTGGGCACTTACCCTTACCCCCAGGTTACCGGCGTTCAATCCGCTCTTTCCGCCGGCGCGGGGATGGAGTACCCGATGATCACCGTCATCGGCTTGAGCTACAGTGGCCGCTCGCTCGACGAGGTGCTGGCCCACGAGGTCGGCCACAACTGGTTCTACGGCATCCTCGGCAGCAATGAGCGGGACAGCCCCTGGATGGACGAGGGCTTCAACAGCTACTACGAAGCCCGCTACATGGATACCTTTTACGAACCGAACGACGTCGAACTTCCGCTCGTCGGATCACTTGACCTTAACCGGACGGGTTACCAGTACCTCGCCCGCCAGGGCCGGGACCAGGCACCGGACACCGATTCCGACAGCCTCAGCCAGTTCAATTATTGGATCCAGGCCTACAGCAAGCCCGCCATGGCGTTGCAGGAGTTGGAGGCCTTCATCGGGCGGGAACGGCTTGACGAAGCGATGCGGACCTATTTCGACCGCTGGTCCTTCCGCCATCCCCAGCCGGAGGATGTCTTTTCGGTATTCGAAGAAGTCCTCGGCCCGGAGGTATCGCCGTGGTTCACCCAGGCGATGACCACCACGCTGACGTCCGATTGGAAGGTAAGCAGGTTGGCCGATGGGCAATCCGCGCTGTCCCATTCCGGTCCTCGCTCCGCACCCGCGGCAGCGCAAAAAGAGACACTGACGGGAGAAAAAATTGGGCTTCCTCCAGTGCTCCCAAAAAATGATGCTGTGTTGGAAGCCGGTGAAGACGCAGTGGCGGTCGTGCTTCCCGCAGATGACAACCCGCTTGATCTGAAGATTGGTAATAACCGCTCCGGAGCCCGAAAATTGGCTCTCGGATTAGGGATTGGCGCTGAGAGCGCCGAGCGGGCCCGGGTGTACCTGCTACCCATTATAGGGTACAACATTCACGATGGCGTGCAGGCAGGATTGGTGGCGCACAACCGTGGTTTTGAGCCGAAGACCTTCGAGTGGATGGTTGCGCCGCTGTACGGGTTCGGGAGTAGCCAACTCAATGGTTTTGGCGGAGGGCGCTACCGGATCACGCGGCCCTTCAATGGCGTCCGGCAGGTACTCCTGAGCGCGGGGACGCAGCGGTTTAGCGACTTCACGCTGGCCCGAACGGAGGAGGCTTATAGCTACCAACGCACCGCGCTGAAGGCCGCATTTGAGTTCGACAATCCTCCCATTACCCAGCGAGAATCCTCCGTATTTGCCCAGGCCATCTACCTAGCCAAAGACCGGGCGGAATTCGATGGTTCGCCGGAACCCGCAGGCATGCGTACGGAGACCAACCTCTTTCTACGCCTCGGTTATCAGGCGGAGATCAAACGAGAAATCACGCCCCTCGCCTACGCGCTGACGCTGGAGTATAAAGACCGCGATGACCAGCAGCCGGAAGCCTTTGAGACCGACCATTTACGGTTGGACCTGACGGTGGAGGGTGGCTACCAGTACGAGGCCAACCACTTCTTCCGCTGGCGCGTATTCGGCGGCTACTTCCTGGCTAATGACCTGCGCGAGCAGGCGAATTACCCGGAGTCCGCACTCAGCCTGGTGGATAACGCCGACAGCGATTACCGGCGCGACGGGCTCTACTTCGGCCGCAACGTTGGGCCCAACCAAAACAGCTGGCCGGACCAGCAACTCGGCCGCCGCCAGGGGGGATTCCGGGCGCCCATCAGTTCTTCGTTCACGGCTTTCCAGAGTAACGATTTCATGCTGGCGGCCAACCTGGACGTAGACCTGCCGCTGGGTGAGCTGCCCGTCCCACTGGGCGTCTTCCTCGACGCTGGGTACTACGGTTTCCGTGCGACGACCTCCGACCCGACCTCCGGCACCCTGAGCTGGGTGGGCGGCGCTGCACTGACGGCGTTGGACGGTCGCGTTGGGCTGTACCTACCCCTGGTGGCGGACCCGGACACGAAATTCCTATTGGAGCAACGGGGCAACTTGCTGGACCGAGTTAGTTTCCGCCTCAACTTGGAAGGGTGGCTACCGTGGAAGTGGGTGGACGGCATCATCCGGTAGCGCTTGCTGCACCACGAATTGTTACCTTCGCGGCATGACTTTAGGAGATCTCTTTCAGTACGCAACGGACCACCCGGCGCACGTTTTGTTTTACTTCCTCATCATTCCCTTCGCCGCGTTGCTGGCGGGCTGGATGGAGCGGGAAGAAGGGCACCTACCGCCGTGGAATTACCTGTTCAGCACGCTGATCTACCTGGTCGCCATCCCGGCCATCCTCTCCTTCGCCTACTCTGCCTACCGCTGGTTTTTTGACCGGCAGGCGATTGACAATACCAACCTATTGCTGCAGGTGCTGCCCGTAGCGAGTATGGCGGTGACTTTCTTCATCGTCAAACGCCACGTCAAAGTGGATACCCTGCCCGGTTTTGGCCGCCTGAGCGGCATGGTGATGATGATCTTCGCTACGATGGTCATCATGTGGTTCCTGGACCGGTTCCGCATCATCGGCTTCACCTTCATTCCGTTCCAGTACCTGCTGCTGATCTTCCTGGTCCTCCTCTTCGCCATCCGTTACGGGTGGAAACGGATCGGGTCCTAAGCAAGCTACTTTCGTTGTACCAGCCGTAAGTAATCGTTGATCGTGATGGTCGCGTAGTCACGAGCGAGCCCGGGGAAGGCCACCAAGGTATCGCCGCCGGTGACCCAGTTGATCTCCCGGTTGGTCGTCAGGTGGTGCTTCAGTTGTTCCGCGTTGTCGTAGCTCAAGCGGGCGGGTAGGCTCACAGCGTTCGTGCCTTTGGGCGACGTAATTAGTAATTCTACTTTGCCGGAGGGGCCGGCCGGCCCTTGTTGCGTGCGGGTATGTAGCTCCAGGAAAGCCTGGTCTTCCAACCAATTATCGTAGATCACCGGCAGGAGGGTGGCGTCCGAGTCGTAGAGATCATCGTGGGTGAAGTGGTTGCCACGGTCACCACCATCTAGCACCCGGTAGTCCGCCTGCCGGGTGTTCTTGAAGAAGAGGTAGTTGGGGTCGGGCACGAAACTTTCGCCCTTGGCGGCACGGCGGGCCTTGGTGTTGCCATCGCAACCCAACGTGCACAGGCAAAGACAGGCAAATAGGGCAAGAACGAAGTACTGCATAGTCGTATTTATAAAGGTGTTATTCGTCAGCTAAAGATTTAGGCGCACTGAACTAAGGTTTGGCGCTGCCGCAGGTGCCGACAAATGGGTAGGAGGAAACCGCTCAGGTAAGGATTACCCGTTGACCCTGCGGACCGATTAGCGTGGCCGTTAAATTAGCCGTAGAGGAATTGTGAAAAGACAAGCCAGCGCTACCACCGAGGGTAGCCAAGTTGCTGACGTTAGGTCCGGAGACGGCGAGACGTTGCAGCACCACCCCCTGGTCCGGCAAATTGTGCGCCGGCGTCGAGCCACCCAGCCAGTCGATAAGGAAAGGTTGGGGAGAAATGAGGGGCGTGGCACCGGGGTCGGTCAGTTTCCAGTGGAGGGTAGACCCATCGGCCCGGGTGCGGCTGCCCGCCTCGAAAGGTTGGTTGGTAATGGGTTGGCCGTCTTCGCCGGTGAGAATTGCTCCATCAGTGACGGCCCAGGCCCAGCGGGTGAGGCGGCCGCTGGTCGTGACCGGTAGGCCATCCGTTCCCATCCAGCGGGGTTGCAGGTTAGGGTCGGCACTGGGGTCGGCGGCCAGTAATTCCAAATAGGTATTGGGGCCAATCCGGAGCAGGCGGTTCATCGTCCCCCGATTGAGGTGGCGACCGACATCCGAAAAGGTGACGTGAAGCGCTACCTCCAGCAAGGCAGTGGTTGCCGCTAGATCGTGGGTGACGTAAACGAGGTGATCGATCATATAATTAGGATGACGTAGATGCTAAATAAAGAAAGCTGCACCTGGTTGTTGGCTGGCGATAAATTTTAATGGGAGCACTAAAAAGCAGCAGGAGCGCATACCGATCTCAAACAAAATACTTACGCTCGATCGCTCTGCCGTACAATCGACGGAGACAGTCAAGTCCCGAGCGAATTAATCATCTGGATGACGCATCGCGACAAAATTTACGTAGTTTGCAGCGTCTTAACTTTTTCACTTGCTTTCACGTCACCCCGCATTTGGGTCGATCGTACTAACTGGAACACCAAATCTTACTAACGGTATTATAAAATTCCCGGATGGTCTCCGGCGGATTTGCGGTGCCGTTTTGTCTTGCACGACTGGTTACTACGTGAAGACGTGGAGCGTAATCAACTCCTATGTCTAATAGCTTTACCAAATTACTTTTTCTGTTACTCGCAACGTTCGGCCTGTCGTTAACCGTGACGGCCCAGCGTAACTGTGGTTCGATGGACGTCCTCGAACAACAGATCCAGGCGGACCCCGCGCGGGCCGCTAACCTCGAAGCCCTCGAGAAATTCACTCGGTCCTTTAAGGTTCAGGAAGGTCAGAAGGCCATTCTCACCATCCCCGTCGTGGTGCACGTAGTCTACCGGACCAACACTGAGAACATCTCCCTCAGCCAGATCCAGAGCCAGATGCAGGTGCTCAATGATGACTTCCGCCGCCTCAACGCGGATGCCGACGGCCGTTGGTCACAAGCCGCCGACACGGAGATCGAATTCTGCCTCGCGACGGTGGACCCGAACGGGAACGCAACGGATGGCATCATCCGGAAATCCACCAACGTAAATGGCTTCGGTACGAATGATGCCGTAAAACGCGCCAGCTCCGGCGGCTCCAATGCCTGGCCGGCAGCCGACTACATGAATATGTGGGTCTGTAACGTCGGTGGTGGCATCCTCGGCTACGCCCAGTTCCCCGGCGGCCCCGCCGCTACGGACGGCGTGGTGATGGATTACCGCTACTTCGGCACGGTGGGCACGGCGACGGCGCCCTTCAACCTGGGCCGGACGGCTACTCACGAGGTGGGCCACTACCTCAACCTACGCCACATCTGGGGCGACGGTGGTTGTGGTGCCAGCGACTTCGTCAGTGACACGCCCGATAGCGACGGCCCCAACTACGGTTGCCAGCCCAACAGCGCGGGTTGCGGCACTACGGATATGGTCCAGAATTACATGGATTACTCCGATGACGGCTGTATGAATCTCTTTACGGCCGGGCAGCGGAACCGGATGCAGGCGGCCCTCCAGGGCTCCCGCTCCAGCCTTCTATCTTCCGGCGCCTGCGGAACGCCCGGTGGCGGCGGCGGCGGCGGTGGCAGCTGTACAGATACCGAGGTAACCCTTACCCTCATTACGGACCGTTATGCTTCCGAGACTTCCTGGACGCTGACGGGCCCCGGTGGCGTCGTGGCTTCTGGCTCCGGCTACAGCAACAGCACCTCGAATACGGAAACCTTCTGCCTGCCCGACGGCTGTTACGACTTCACGATCAACGATAGCTACGGCGACGGTATCTGCTGTGCTTACGGCAATGGCTCATACGCCCTTTCCGGTGGCGGCGTCAATGAATCCGGCGGCAGCTTCGGTTCCACTGAGACTAAGAGCTTCTGCGTGGGTGGCGGTGGCGGCCCGACCCCTACCTGTAATGATGGTGTACAAAATGGCGACGAAACCGGTGTTGATTGTGGTGGCTCCTGCACACCCTGTAATACCGGCGGTGGCGGTTGCTCCGACGTCACGTTGACCTCGGACAACTTCGAATCCAACTACGGCAACTGGAACGACGGTGGTTCGGATTGCGTCCGCAGTACCATCCGCCCCATTCAGGGTGCCCGGAGCGTTTACCTCCGCGATAACACCTCTACGTCCGTACTAACTTCCGATCCGCTGGACCTCCGCGATTTCGAAGAGTTGACGGTGGACTTTAGCTACTACCCTTACTCAATGGAAAACGGCGAAGACTTCTGGCTCCAGATCGATAACGGCAGCGGCTTCCAGACCGTCGCTACCTGGGCACGGGGAACGGACTTTAACAACAATACGCTCTACCAGGAATCAGTGACGGTAACGGGTAACTTCGGTGCCAACGTCCGGGTACGCTTCCGCTGTGACGCTTCCGGGAACCGGGACTACGTCCACCTGGACAACATCGTACTCGGTGGTTGCGCCAACGGCAATGCTCGCCGTATTCCGATGCGCTCGCCCTCCACTGACTTTGAGCCGGCAGAATCCGACGACTTTACGGAGGATATTTCCATCAACGTGTACCCGAACCCCGCCCGGGGTGCCTTTACGGTAGACGTGAACGAGGGAGGCCTGCAGGCTCACCTCACGGATATTTCCGGCCGTCTGCTACTGAAAGCGCAGTTGACGGAAGGCACGAACCGCATTGAAGCCGGCGATCTGGCCGAAGGCATCTACCTCCTCGTCGTGGAAGATGGTGACGGCTTCCGCGAGGTGACGAAGGTGGTGCTGCGGTAACCCGGAGTAACCAAGCCTTCACCTTCGGGTGAACACTAAAGCAGCCCGGCTACGAATGATCGTAGCCGGGCTGCTCTATTTAAGGAGGATTCTAGATGGTGCCTCTACTTACAACCAGCGTAGGAAGTCGATGATGACCTTGCCCCAGGTTTCGGGGTTGTGCTGCCCGTCGGGCACTTCTACGTAGGTGAAGTCCGTGTTTTCGCGGAGCCCTTTTTCGGTAAGGGCGGCCATGAGTTGGAGGGTATCGTCGATGGCGTCGATGATCCCATTATTGTTCCGGTCGGAAGTTTCGTCGTCAGTACCGGCCATGAACCAGAAGCGGACGGGTGGGGCCTTTTTTGCTTTGCGTACGTAATCGTGCACGATCAGGTCGCGGTCGGGGAACTTTTTGGTGAAGGCTTTCTTCCGCCACCAGAGGGAGCCGCTGAAGATGCCGGCGGCGCCGAACTCCGAGGGGTTGTGCCAGGCCAGGTCGAAGGCACTAAGGCCACCAAGGCTGAAGCCGGCAATGGCACGCTTGCCGGGGTTGTGAAAGATGTTGTACCGGTCCTCCAACCAGGGGATGAGCTCTTCGCGCAGGAAGGTCTGGTATTGCTCGGACTGGTCGCCACGTTGTTGGTAATCCAGCCGGCCGGCCGTGCCGTATTCCCGCATCCGATCTCCAGCGTGGACGCCGACGATGAGGACGTTGCTCAGTACGTCATCGTTATACGCTTGGCGGAGTTGGTCCTCGAGGTTCATCCGTGCTAAATCCTGCCCGTCGTTGAAAACCACGAGGGAGAGCAGGCGCCAGGGAGGTACGGCGGGGCGGTAGACGTCGATCATCACGTCACGGTCCAGGGCGTGGCCGGGCATCAGGAAGGACCGTTTAATGACCTGGCGGCGGCTGGAGAGCACGCTGCCGAGAATTTGCCGGACGTAGGAAAAAGCCATGTAGATCGGGTGGTTAAGCGTTGGTGCCCACGAGTTATGGCACCATTGCTACTCGGAACGTAGCAGCTTGGGAGCGGGTTTCAAGTGTTTGCAAAATAGTCTTGGCTCGTGCGTTTAATTCCGGTGCCGTCCGCTTGGTCATTTTCTCCTCCCCATTACGTGGCACCCGCGGCAGCGCCCGGATGAAAAGTGCGGGAGCGCAGACCTGATTTTTTAGAATCGCTGATTACCTTGTGGGCATACACCCCGCACAATGAAAGAGACGTATACCGAATTTTACAGCCACCATCTGGGCCACAACGTAAAGATGCTCACCTTTGGCGACCGTGGGTACCCGCTGGTGATCTTCCCAACGACGCTGGGCAGCTACTTTGAAGCGAAGGATCGGGGGATGATCGAAAGCATCCGGTGGTTCGTAGAGCGGGGGTTCATCCAGGTATTTTGCCCGGATAGTATTAACAACGAGAGTTGGTACGCAAAGATCCACCCGCGGCACAAGGTGTTGCGCCACATTCAGTACGACCGCTTTCTGGCCGAGGAATTTATCCCCCAGATCCGTTGGAACACCGGCACGGGGAAAGTAGCCTGTTGCGGCATCAGCTTCGGAGGGTTCAGCGCGAGCAACTTCGCTTTCCGCCACCCGGAGATGGTGAGCCACCTGATCTGTTTGAGCGGTGCCTTCAGCATCAAATCCTTCATGCACGGGTACTACGACGATGACGTGTATTTCAACAACCCGGCTGACTTCGTGCAGGGCGCCAACGACCCCGCGATCTGGGAGATGAACATCATCCTCGGAACGAGCAACTGGGATATCTGCCTGGATAACAACCTGAAGTTCAGCAAAACCTTACGGGAACGCAACATCCCCCACTGGCTCGACGTGCGGGGCGACGTGGAGCACGACTGGCCGCTGTGGTTAGAAATGCTGCCGCACTACGTGAGTTTTATTAAGTAGAGACTGGCGACTAGCTATCTAAGGTCTACTCAAACTGTACTTGCACCATATCCTCCTCCTGAATGCTGAGAAGGGATGCGGCGCGGCCAGAATTGATGGCTACCTCGAGGAAGCCATCCGAACTGAAGCGGCAGAGGGTCTCCCCCTGCTCCACGTCGTGGTAATCCTCACTCAGGTGGACGAGGGGCACCATTCGTTTAATCAGTAGCTGAAAGGGGCGGCCCTGGCCGATCTCATCAAAACGGTCGCGGGTAATGTTGGTCGTTACGTTATCGTAACGGTCGATGAAACTGACGGTGCCGCGGATGTAGTCCGGACCAATGACGGGCTGAAAGGCCAACCGTTCGGTAAATTTCTTAAGGGGCAGGCCGACTTCGTAAAAGGGCTTTTCCTCCGCGATGTGGCCGATCGCCTTGGCGTAAATAGCGGGTAGGGAGGTGATGCCCTTGAGGCCGTCCAGCACGTAGGTTTCTTCCGGCGTCTCGTCGAAGATCAGGCTGAACATTCCATTATCGGGCCCGACGAAGAAGTGGCGATCGTGCAAGATGGCCAGGAACCGGCTCTTCACCTTGTAGAAGTCGTTGACGCTGAGCAGGTGGATCGTGCCTTCCGGAAATTGCCGCCACACCCGTTTAAAGATGAAGGCGGCCCGCACGATATCGTAGGGTGGTATTTCGTGGGTGACGTCCACCAACCGGCACGACGGGGCGGCCGTGATTAGGTGAGCCTTCAGCCGGGGGAGGTGAAAGTCTTCGTGGCCAAAATCCGTAGTAAGAGTAATGACGGGTGTGTTCGGTTGAGCCATGGCAGGAGTTGGGCCGGAGGTACGCTGTTCGTTTGTCGGCAAGCGAAGGTACGGCGAAAGGGCTTGGCGGGTGGAGGCACTTTGTTAGTCCCATTCTCTCTTGAAAAGCGCGTGGAGTGCCCCTGGATGAGTCCTTCACGCCGCAACCTTTAGGCCGCCTTTCCCGTTTGCTTGGCCTGAGTCAGTACCTAAATTCGGGTGCGACGTAAACCTATTCGTTTGAGCGAAATCGAACTCTCCATCAGTGGCGTAGATCCGCTGGCCCTATTGGGTGGAAACAATAAGAAACTTAACATAATTCGCGATGGCTTCCCCGACGTCAAAATCACGCAGCGGGGCACCAACGTCAAGATCAAGGGCGGTCCGAAGGACTCCCAAAAGGTAAAGCACCACCTCGAGCTCATGATGCGCCTGTTGCAGGATAACCGCGAGCTCACTACCCAAACCGTAGAGGATATTATGGCGGGAGAAAACCCCTTCATCACCAAACTAGGCCCCGGGGCGTCCAACAAAACCATTTTGTACGGACTGAGTGGCAAGCCCATCAAAGCCCGTACCGCCAACCAGGCTAAACTCGTGGAATCCGCGGCGAAGAACGACATCGTCTTTGCCGTCGGGCCCGCCGGTACCGGTAAGACGTACACCGCCGTGGCGCTGGCCGTCCGGGCACTGAAGACGAAGGCCGTTAAGAAGATCATCCTCACCCGCCCCGCCGTCGAGGCCGGAGAGAGCCTTGGTTTCTTGCCGGGTGATCTGCAGGACAAGATCGACCCCTACCTACGCCCGCTTTACGATGCGTTGGACGATATGATCCCCGCTGACCGGCAAGCGAAATTCCGGGAGGAGCGCATTATTGAGATCGCTCCCCTCGCCTACATGCGGGGCCGGACGCTGGACAACTGTTTCGTCATCATGGACGAAGCTCAGAACACGACCACCAGCCAGCTAAAGATGTTTTTGACGCGCCTCGGCCCTTCGGCAAAGGCGATCATCACCGGAGACTTGAGCCAGGTAGATTTGCCACGTAATCAGCAGTCCGGTCTGCGCCGGGCGGTGAAGATCCTCGGCCCCATTAAGGGCGTTGGCGTAGTGAAGTTGACGGCTGATGACGTTGTCCGCCACCGGTTGGTTAAATCCATCATCAAAGCATACGACGCGGATGATAAGGAAGAAGGCCGCGGCAAATACGCCGACCGGGATGGTGGGACGTTTGAGCGTTTGGGGGCGCCGGCGCGTTCGCGGGATGGGAGAGAGGACAGATAAGCCAACTGTTCCACACATCACAATTCCACTGAAAGCCAACTACCTAAGTAGTTGGCTTTCAGTTTTTTACCTTAATTTTAAGTGATAATTCTGACAAATTTTGCGTCAGCGAGGTCTTTTAAGTGATTGATCCTTATTCCTATTGCAGGCTGACCTTTGCAAGGCAACGGCAATTTGCTTTTCCCCAGGGAGTAATCTAACCCTGAATAATGGATCATCAGCCCTCGTTCATAGGCTGTCCATCCGATTAGGCCTGGGGTGAATTACTGGCGCTCAATTACTTAACCACCAAAACACAATGCTTTGGAAGCTATATTAGGATTACTTAGTCCAGAACAGGTTGACCTTATCCTGGACACTTACGATTCTCTTGAAACCTGGTACAATCAGGTCATCATCACTATTGGAGATACAATTGACAGCATCGTGATTGAGGACGTACTACTTTAAGCGTATCGTTGGTGCCCCATCGGGTCACTTTACCCCCGCCAAGTGCCGCATGATGATCTGCCAGAGGTTTTCGTAGACGATGATCTCCAAATCATTCTGTGGCCCGGTTGCCAGCGCCTCCCGCATGCGGGTGAGGGTGCGGGCAGATTTCCGTTCCGCCGCGATACTGTTGAAATTGGCCTGGATAACGATCAGTAACAATTTGAAGAAAGCGTTATTTCTGAGGTTATTATCATCTTTTAGGTAACGGTTGCAGTAGATGGCCAAGGCATCCGTTCGGTCGATGACCGCATCGTATTTACCCTGGAGAATAAGGATCACCGCCTGAAGGATCAGGATTTGAATGTTCGTCCCCTGCTTATTGCGGATGTTGGCCGGCACGTTGTTGAGGAAACTACTCAGCCGGAACCGTTTGATCTTGGGCCAGCCCGGCCGCACCACGATCTCACCGGCCAGGATGAGCATTTGGATATAAGCGGTGAGGATGGTCCAGAATTCCTGGTGGCGGGCCGTCAGCAGTTTCTTCAGGCCACGTTTTTCCACCTCGGCGTAGGCCTGATAGGCATGGTCGTAGTTTTCGGTGAGCAAACTTAGCCGGATGGTGTATTCGTAGAGTTTGAGCTCGTTGATCGTCCCGCGCGGCACCCACTGGCTGGCGGCTTCGATTTGTTTTTGCCCCAGGGCGAAATCACGCAGCTTAGTGGTGCAGTCCACCCGCACGAGTGCCAGCATGGCGATGGAAGTCATGCTCACACCGTGACAGCGTTGAATGGCTTCCATTCCCTTTTCGGCGCTGTGGATGGCTTCCAGGTATTTGCCCTGGTACATATAGCTGGCCAGTTCCGTTTGGGTGAACATCGTTTGCACTAGCGACACGTTCGGGTTGCGTTGCTGAAGTGGGCGATCCAACTCCGTGAACTTGGCGGCCATTTCACCGATCTTCAGGGGCGACCGGTGGTTGGCATACACCTGGTTCCTGATGGCCCGGTAGTGGGCCGTGATAACGTCGAGGTCCTGACAAACCTTACTATAGTGCAGGTATAAATCGTGGTACTTGGTGAAGAGTTGTTCGTTATAGGCGACACCCAGATAGAGGCTACTGAGTACATCTACCAGACCAAAGTTGAGCCGTGCATTCTCGTAGTGTTGTACCCGGCGAAAGGTTTGGGAGGCCACCTCACGGGCGGCGGAATACAGGCGGCGCCGGGTTAAGATCCGGGCCACTTCGAGTTGCCGATAGCCGTGTTCGTAGGCTTCGTCGTAAGTCCGGTATTTTGGTTGCATGGCCTGGTTGATCAGGATGGCCTTGATCAGGTAGCGGTTCAGCCGGCTCCGGATGGCGCGGTACCGATTATCAGTCGTAGCGACTTCCCCTCCGTAGAGTTGATCGACGGCCATTTGCTCCGTGCCCCCGGCTTGGAGGATGGAATGCAGGGTAAACACCAGGGTGTTTTTTTGCTGCTCGGTCTCCCCCATCGCCGTGAGAAGTGCCTCGGGGCTCACGTGGGGCACAAGTTCAAGGGTTGTATTCATCGATCTAAGGTAGAAAATGAATCACAATCCATTAACTTTATCCTACTACAATCAACTGACAATCAACTATATAAATTTTTTAACTTCCTGAAATAGGGGGAAAACAGGCGTCACCAATCACTGTTTTTTGATTGTTTTCCACGCTCAGCTTGCCCCTACCTTGGTACCATCAAAGAATCACAGCACCTGTACTGACTGGAATCACACAGTGCTACTGGCCCGCAAGGGTTTATACGTTTGAGTTGTTGTTTAGTATTTAGTTGGTGCCATGGCCACGTTTCTCATGAAAGATTGAAGACGACCCAATAATGGCCATGGCACCTTTTTTAGCCCTCTTAGAATTGCACCTCCCATTCACATTCACGGCTAGTATTTGCCCCGCAGCTAACGAACCTTGTTAGCCGGGGCTTCGTGTTTACTTGCCCTTCTGCACGGCACCCGCGGCAGCGCCATATTTCTACATTTGTGCCCCTACAACTGCCTCAACTAGTCTGCTAAAGACCCTACCCACAGGGCATTAGCCGAATTAGACGAGTTGGCGCTGACGCAGGTGCCAGGTAATTGGGGAAATAAAGCCAGCCCTAAAAATTTTGGGGCGGACAACGAACAAACTTGAGTGCCGACGCGCTTAATTGGCAGGGATAACACGAAGTTGCCCCGCTCACATAACCAAAATCTAAGCATAATGAACAACCAGAATAACGACAGCTCTAAAGGATGGGCACTTGGATTCGGCCTGCTCGCCGGTATCGCGGTAGGTTACTACCTCAACTCTAACGAAGGACGCGCCGCCCGCCGCAAAGCTCAGGTTCGTTTCGACGAATACGGCAACCAAATCTCCGAGTACAGCACCCAAGTATCCACCCGCGCCAGCGAACTCGCCGCAGAAGCAAAGAACAAAGGCCAGGAATACGTAAACACCGCCAAAGTAAAGGGCCAGGAGTACGTAGAGACCGCCAAAACGCAACTCGCTTCCGGTAAGGAATGGGCTACGGAAACAGCCGGCACCGTAAAATCTACCGTAACGACCCAGGTGAACAGCCTTAAGTCTGGCGCCACTGAATCCGCCAACTCCGTTGCTGACAGCTTCAAGAGGGGTATGGACAAAGCAAAGAACAATATTGACGGCAAGGCCGACAAAATTGAAGAGATCGTAAAGGCCTAATTCGGCCCCACATCGCAAGTAAGGAAATAGCCGTGGTGCAGTTGCACGACGGCTATTTCTGTTTCTATTCCACGCTGAGCACCCGTGTTCATATTTTTTTCGTGCTGCTGCGCACAGATGCCAACCCGGGCCGTTAGATCAATAGCCATTACTGAACCAGCAAACACTCCTTTTGATATGTTGAGACCAAGACAAGCACCCCTTGCGGAGCAAGTAGGCGAGACCGTGGGCTACGTTGCCGAGATATTTGACCGGAAGGTGGAGAGCATTAAGATCAGTGTAGCGGAAACCTCCGCCTCTACAATTTCCGGCGTCATCATGGGTTTAGTCCTCGCAACGTTGGGATTGATCCTATTCATCTTTTCGCTCGCCACGCTGGGGTTCTGGATTGCGGGCATGGAAGAAGCCGTTAAAGGTTTTGGTATTGTCTGCCTAATCCTCCTGGGTCTGCTGATTTTGATCTTCCTGCTTCGAAATGTCCTGATCGTAAATCCAGCCGTGCGGAAGATCATTGCCATCTTTTTCCCCGAAGACCCAGAGGCTGAGAAAAAGCCAACCGTGACCAAGCAAATTGAAACGACATGAGTGAATCTAAGCACATCCACACCTTCCAGGAACTTGAAGAACGCAAGCGTGAATTAGAGCTGGAAGTAGAAGTATCCAAACGAGAGCTGGCCCACAGCCTCGGAACGAGTAAGGTAAATTTGAATGATTTCCTACTCAAAAAAGTAGCTCTCCCAATCGGTGGAGCTATTGCTGGCGTGTACCTGATCTCCAAACTAACGGGCGGAAAGAAAAACGAGCCTACTCACGAATACCACGAGAAGACGATCGTCCGGGAAGTTCCAGCGGGCGACGAGGTGGCCAAATACCACTACCCCGTGCCACCCCCGCGGGAAGAACGCCGGCAACAGGCTGCTTCGGGATACGCTGCTCGCCAACCGGCCTACCAACGCCCGACTCCTGAGCGTAAGCAGAAAACGGATGGTCTGGACGTGAGCCAGAAGGACAAAAGCAACCTGGTCAATCTGGCAACTATTGCCTCCGTAGCCAAGATTGCCGTCCCCGCGGTAAAAATGATCATCAAGGCGGTGAAGGACCACCAGGATAAGCAGTTGGCCCGTAATACGGATGGCGTGCCTAACATTTAGCAGCCACCTAGCTTTATTTTGTAGCGATCAATTATTCCGCCCTATGAGCCGTGGCTTCGTCAAAGAATCGGACCAGGAAGAGCTCCCCCTCATCCCCGCCCGGGCGCCACTGCCCGCTGGTGTGACCAATTACGTGACGCCAACTGGTTTGCGGGCGCTACGGGCTGAACGGGAAGAGCTGGAAGCCGAAAAGGCTGCCCTCCCCACCACCAACGAAGACGAACACCGCCGTGCGACTACGGTAATCGATGGCAAACTGGCCTTACTGAACCAACGCATCACCGGCGCCCGCCCGGTGGATCTGCGAAAGCAACCAGAGGGAGAAGTCCGTTTTGGCGCTACGGTGCACATTACTTTTTTGAAGAATAGTGCCCAACAACAATTCCAAATTGTAGGCGTAGACGAGGCCGACGTGAAGAACAACAAATTGGCCTTCACCGCGCCGATCGTCCGGGCGCTCACTGGTTTGTACGAAGGCGAGGTAGCCGATTTCAACCTCGGCGGTGAAACCAGGCAGATCCGGGTGGATAAGATCAGCTACGGGTTGAACTGACTACCCGCTTATTGCTTACCCATTGTAGCATTTCCTTTCGCAAAAGTTTTTCCAAAAGCTCCTACGAAACCAACTGGTGCAGCATCTTAGCCTGACCAGCAACCCCTAACCATGGCCTTCAAGATCCACTCCCCTTTCTCCCCAACCGGCGATCAGCCACAGGCCATCAAGGAATTGGTGCACAACGTTGAACAGGGGGAGCGCGGGCAGGTCCTGCTGGGGGTAACCGGCTCGGGTAAGACCTTTACGATGGCCAACGTCATCGCGCAGTTGAACCGGCCCACGTTGGTGCTGACCCACAATAAAACCCTTACGGCACAGCTGTACGGAGAATTCACGGAGTTCTTCCCCAATAACGCGGTGGAGTACTTCGTGAGTTACTACGATTACTACCAACCGGAGGCCTACATCTCTACGTCGGATACCTACATCGAGAAGGACCTGGCCATTAACGAGGAGGTGGATAAGCTAAGGTTGCGCGCTACCTCGAATCTCCTGACTGGCCGCCGCGACATTGTGATTGTCGCCTCCGTCTCCGTCATCTACGGTATGGGCAACCCGGAGGATTACAAGTCGGGAATCGTACGCCTTAAGAAAGGTCAGATCAAGAGCCGCAACGGCCTGCTCTACGATCTGGTGGACAGCCTCTACGCCCGCACGGAAGTGGAATTTAAACGCGCCACCTTCCGAGTAAGGGGGGACACGGTGGACATCAACCTTCCCTACGCAGAATTTGGCCTGCGGGTCATCTTTTTTGGAGACGAGATTGAGACCATCGAGCGCTTTGAGATCGAGACGGGAAAGCGGATTGAGGAATTGGAGTTCGCCGCCGTCTTCCCGGCCAATCTATACGTAGCGCCCAAGGAAAGACTCAACGGCATCATCGCTCAGATTGAGGATGAGCTTTACGAGCAGGAGCGGTACTTCGAGCGGGAGGGACGCTTGCTGGAAGCCAAACGCATCCACGAACGGGTAGCCTTTGACCTGGAGATGCTCAAGGAATTGGGCTACTGTAACGGGGTGGAGAACTATTCCCGCTTCTTCGACCGCCGCAAACCGGGCACCCGCCCCTTCTGCCTGCTGGACTACTTCCCGGACGACTTCCTGATGATCATCGACGAGAGCCACGTGACCGTACCGCAAGTACGCGGGATGTTTGGGGGTGACCGGGCCCGAAAACTGTCGCTGGTGAACTTCGGCTTTCGCCTCCCCTCCGCGATGGATAACCGTCCGCTCAACTTCACGGAATTTGAATCGCTGATTAATCAGGTCATCTACGTATCGGCTACGCCCGGCGATTACGAACTGGAGCAGACCGGTGGCGAGATCGTTGAACAACTCATCCGCCCCACCGGGCTGGTGGACCCTCCAATTGAAGTACGCCCCAGCATCAATCAGATTGACGATTTACTCGAAGAGATTGACAACCGGGTGAAGGCTAACGAACGGGTACTCGTTACTACCCTCACGAAGCGGATGAGTGAGGAACTGACCAAATACCTGGAATCCCTAAGCGTGAAGGTCCGCTACATCCACAGTGAAGTGGACACGATGGAGCGGGTGGAAATCCTCCGCGACCTGCGGTTGGGGGAATTCGACGTGCTGGTCGGCGTCAACCTGCTACGGGAAGGTCTGGACTTACCGGAGGTATCCCTCGTCGCCATCATCGACGCAGATAAGGAGGGCTTCCTGCGCAACGAACGGTCTTTGACTCAGACTGCCGGCCGTGCGGCCCGTAACGTCAATGGTAAAGTCATCTTCTACGCCGACGTGGTGACGGACTCGATGCAAAAGACCATCGACGAGACGAATCGCCGCCGTGCCGTGCAGCTGGCCTACAACGAGGAACACGGCATCACGCCCAAGACGCTCGCCAAGACGCGCGAACAGATCATGGAACGGAGTACGATCCTGGATATCCGGGGTAAGAAAGCGCGCGTGAGCAACGTCGAACGGGTAGAGATAAAAAGCGCTGCGGACCCGATCCTCAACACGATGTCCAAAGAGCAAATCGAACTGGCGATGAAGGAGGCGGAACGGAAGATGAAAAAGGCGGCCAAGGAATTGGACTTCATGAGTGCGGCGCAGTACCGGGATGAGGTGTTTGCGTTGAAGGCGCGGTTGAATGGGGGGAGGTAGTTTTTAGTTTCTAGTGGGTAGTTTCTAGTGGGTAGTTTCTAGTCGGGTGGTGGTTTAGCTTCGCTGCTACTTCGTGGTGGTGCTTTGGTGCTTTGGTGGAGGCGTCGTTCAACTAAATGGGGTCTAAGTTTTTTACGGGAGTATGCAACAACACTTTCGCGACGCGGCTACGAAGGGGTACCTGAAGATCATGGTGGGCCAGGATGACCTGCACTATAACCCGTACGAGAATGCCGGCAAACCCTACACCGTAGCCTGGAACCGGGGCGAGGCGCAACGGTTGGTGGTGGATGAGACGGAACACACCATCGGTAAGAACCAGATGGCGCTGCTCGTGGTGGAACAGGACTTCACCTTTGACCGGCCGGAGGATATTACGGCTTACCAGTTTAATCGGGAGTTCTACTGTATTGTGGACCACGACAAGGAGGTGAGCTGCGTGGGCTTCATTTTTTACGGTTTGCCGAGCCCGATGATCATTGAGCTGGACGAGGCGGAGATCCGGTCATTTGATCTGTTGCATCAGGTTTTTCTGGAGGAATTTGCGAACTACGATACCATCCAGGGAGAGATGTTGAGGATGTTGCTGAAGCGGCTCATCATTAAGGTTACCCGCATTGCTAAGGAGCAACATTTACAGGAGGAACTACCCTCGCAGGAGTATGACTTGCTGCGGGAATTCAACCTGCTCGTAGAAAAAAATTTCCGCCAGTACCATCAAGTGCAGGACTACGCAGGGCTCCTTTTCAAAAGCCCAAAAACGCTCAGTAATCTATTCAAGAAGGCCGGCGCCAAATCACCGCTGAAGATCATTCAGGAGCGGATCAGTCTGGAAGCAAAACGGCTACTTCGTTATACGGACAAGGATGTTGCGGAGATCGGGTATGACCTGGGATTCGTGGAGTCCAGCCATTTCAGCCGGTTCTTCAAGAAGATGGAGGGGATGAGCCCGGGGGCCTTTCGGAAGGGATAGATGGGGGCGATTTAGCCAGGCAATAACAATGGTGCGGTCTTGTTTAGCCTTCCAAAATATGTAGCTACACGCTTTTACGAGATCCACACCGAATAATCCGTGTCGTTCACTGAATAATCATGACCGTTCCCTGAAAGTGTGGCCGCATATTTAGGAAGCGCGTGCATTCGGCCTACTTTTGTACCCGTTACGATTTATAGCAATGTTATCAGAAATATGGGTGCGTGGAAAACATACTGTCACAAAATTTAGCGCCAGTTCAATACAATTTTAATGCCCGGTGCGCAACTGCTTATTGTTGAAGATGACCCCATCATCGCTGCGGACCTCGGAGACCGAGCAGTGGAACTTGGTTATGAAGTACTAGCCCTGTTGCGGCACGGCGAGGCGGCGCTGAAATTTGTCCGCTCCGGTCAGGTACCCGATCTTATTTTAATGGATATTCAACTCGCCGGAGCGATGGATGGCATTACGGCGGCCATTCAACTTTACGAAGAGTTCCCCCAACTCCCCCTGATCTTCCTTACGGCGAATACGGATACGGCTACCTTCAGCAGCGCGCGCCAGGCCAGGCCCCGGGCTTTCCTATCCAAGCCCATCCGTACAAATGACCTGGTCTATGCCATCGAGTTAGCCCTGGATGAAGGGCTACGCCCCAACGCACTGCCCCTCGCCAATGACCCGGCACCTGCGGCAGCGCCCTCTACTGATCCTGATGGGTTAGCAGACCCTTCGGCAGACGAACGGGATAGTGCTGAAGACCTAGCCTCTAAAAATATCATCTCGCTTCGAAGTGGCAACCGACTATTGCGGCTCGACTTAGGCCAAGTACGGTACGTAAAGGCCAACGACTATTACTGCCAAGCCGTAATGAAAACGGGTGATACGATGCTGACGATGACGCTAAAGGCGTTCCTCAGTTTCCTACCGCAGAACCATAGTTTCATGCGCGTCCACCGCTCCTACTTAATCAACCTGCACCACCTGAAAGAAGTCGCGCAGCATACGGTAATTATTGCCGGTGAGGAGATTCCCGTCAGCCGCAATAAGCGGAAGGAATTACTGGAGCGACTTAAGGAATTGTAGCGGCAGAAAATTCGGGGATGCTGACCTGCACCCCGTAACCCACCTCCTTCACCTCTTCCAACTCGGCGTTCATTTTCGCCGCCAGCAAACTAATTAACCGGCTACCGAAGCGAGTGCCAGTGGACTCCTCACGCAGACCTACCCCATCATCGGCCACCCGCATAATGAGCGTATCGTTGGCCTCTACTTGCAGGTTGACCTCAATGGTTCCGGACCGCCCACCAGGGAAGGCGTATTTAACGGCGTTGGTCACCAATTCATTATAGATCAAACCCAGCGGAATGGCCAAATCAACGTCCAGCCAAACGGACTCGATGTCTTGATAAAGATCGATCTGGTCGCCAGCCGTACTGGCCGAAAGGATGGCCTTGCCCAATTCTTCAAAATAGACTGCCGTGTCCACTGAGGTCACCTCATCATCCGCGTAGAGTTGCTGGTGCAGGAGCCCCATCGCATTGATCCGGTTACTCCCTTCCTTGAGCGCATTTCGTGCTCCTTGTTCCCCTTCGGTATCGCCGGTAACGGCACTCTCCTGCAGGCGGAAGAGGCTGGAAAGCATCTGTAGATTGTTCTTGACGCGGTGGTGGACTTCCTTAACCAGCGCCTCCTTATGCGTCAGTAGCTTACGGTATTCCCCGTTGCGGCGGCTCAACTTGCGCGCGAGGAAGAAAAGTGTAAGCCCGAAGGCCAGCACGACCAACAAGCCGGCTACCGTTGCAGTCAGGATTAAACGCTGGCGTGCTAACTGAGCGTCTTGATCCAGGATCCGGGCTTCCTTGCGCGCGGTCTCGAAGGTGATGGCCCGCTCCGCCCGCAGGCTGGCAATTTCGGTGGAATCGGCCAGCCGCTGATTAGTGTAAGCCCTACGGACGTACGCTAGCGCCTTATCCGTTTCTCCGCGGGCTTCCAGGTACGGCGCCAATTCCATGGCCACCTGCCCGGCCAGGGGGCTGATCCGCAACGCTTCGTAGTCTCGCACGTAGCCGAAGTAGTCATCCAACGCTTCAACGGCCTGCCTTTCGTTTAGCAGTTGGTGGTGAGCGTAGGCTTTTGGCACCGCGAAACGGCGGAGGCGGTCATCGTCAAAACCAGTGGCTTCGCGGTGGACGGCGAATGCTTCGTTCAGGATCGTGAGGGCAGCTTCCGGCTCGTCGTTCATGATCTTGGCCAGGGCGCGTTCCGTTTGGATGCGAACGTAGGTATCCGCGTCGTCGGGGTTATCCAGCAGCGCGCGTTTTGCGTAGATGGTTGCGGCTACCTCTTCCATAGCATCAAACTCCTCCAAAATCACCAGGGCCCGGACGAGCTGGTCAGCTGCCGAAAGGTAGAGGTAGGGGCTCTCCTCCCACGTCACCAGGTCGAAGGCTTTCTGGGCGTAGCGGCGGACTTCGTTGGGTTCATCCAAGCCGTCGTACAGGAAGGCCATGCGGCTGTATCCTTCTGAAAGTACCAGCGGCTCTGCCTCAGCCTCCAGCACCGGGATGGCCGCAACCATGGGCGCTTCGGCTTCGGCGTAGCGGCCGATGGAGCAGAGGTCCGTACCTAAATCTATTTGTGCCCGGGCGGCCATGAGTGGCTCACCACCGGCTTCGTAAAGATCTACCGCCTGCCGCTCGTAACTAATGGACGCTTCAAAATCCGCATCCGTCTGGTAGTAGATATTGTGGTAGAGCGCCCAGGCGTTTTTCACGTGGGCCTGGCCGACAATGTTATTTGCGCGCTGGGCGATACTGTCCGCCTTCACGAGAAAGGAACGTGGTACATCAGTCGCATCGGGGCCTTCGTAGCTGACCTGTAGGTAAGCTCGGATATCGTCATAATCTAATGGACTACTCTCCTGCAAGGCAGTTAGCAGTTGCTCGGGGTCTTCCCAAATATCCTGGCAGAACAGACCGTTCGATGAGAGTACCAAGAACAAGCTGATAGCAATACATGCGTAATTACGAGGCATTCAGCAAGGTAAGCCTTACTATTATTTTGTCCATAGTTCGCGGTCCCCTAACCTTTGGAGATGGCCACCAAAACGAAGCCCGCAATCGTAATGATTGTTCCGGCAATGCCGAAACGGATTGTCCAACGCCAAGTCTTGGCGAAGCGCGCGATGATACCTCCCGTCACTACCAAACCGATACCAATTACGGGAATGATCCTCAAATAGTGCTTGAGCGACAGCCCATCCTGGCTGCCCATTGCCCCTTTTAAGTAACCACCTACGTATAGTGTCTGACCCACAAATGCGATGATCCCTAAAAAGATTAGCGCTTGTATACCTATCGCTAAGAGTACATCGGATGGTTTATCGATCCAGACCCGCACAATGGCGTATAGGAGATAAGCCATTTGAAGAAACCCGATGGCCTGATACGCTTTCGCTATCGCAAACGGATCGGATAGGATTAAGAAAAAGGGAATTAAAAAGACGGAAAATAACGTCGCGTGCGCACTAGTATAGGCGGTTGCCACTATCGTCTCCGTATAGTTATAATCCTTCCTGGGGAATACGAAATAATATAAAAGCGCATTTAGTGGAATAAACAATAAACTGAAATAACTACTGTACTGGATAAACCACTTCGTCATTTTCTTTAAAAAGGAAGTGTATGCATCCGTGTACCACCGGGCAAATTCTTCCGCTTGGGCATTATTATCTTCCGCCTGGGCTAAAAGGGCATCCAGCATTTGTTGACGGCCAGCTTCGTATTCCTGCTCGTAAAAAGGCATTAAAAAATCATGGAGAGGCTCTCCGAAACGCAGTTGCACGACGAAGTAGGACGCCGCCACCACCGAAAGCGCAAACAGAAAATAGCGCGTCGGCCGAATAAACCGGGCCCGGTCCTTAAACAAATAGGTATCGACGACCTCATTCGGGTAGGTCGTCAATTTCACTACCGTACCCAGCATGCCTCGGTCCGCATTCGCGAGATCGGCAAAAAAGGTTTTTATTAGTGCGCCGAAGGATAGCCGTTCGGGCGGTTCGTTGTTGGGGGTAGCCATAGGGTTGGCGTTCAATTTTAGCGGAAAGCGAACTCCAATTTAGTCTTTAGAAGTGGTTTATCGTTATTTCGCCCTACATCCGAGCCCGCATCCAATTCCTAAGGGAGTACCGTGGCGCTGCCGCAGGTGCTAAAAAATTGGATGAGCACGAATTGGTAGAATTAAAACTTCGGATCGCACCTCCAACGGGGATAACCGTTTACTCACGCGTATGACCACCCAACAAGGCCAGTACCTGGCCGCGCTCACGAAATACTACGCCGGTTACCGGTCTTCCTTCCTGCGGTGGGCACAGTCCACTTACGGGCAGCCGGCCGACGTTTGCCTGGCCAACTACCGCCGTGCCCTCATCGCCTGGTACGAAGCGACTTTGAGGACGCACGACCCTTACCGGGGGGATGCCGATACTTTCGTCAAAGCCATGGCTGGCTACTACTTCAACCCTACCCCGATCGAACCCGGGCTTGCGGGTACGGCCATGCCCTTTGGCGACGATCTTTCCCTCGCCACCCAGGAACGGCCGCTTCACTACATCCCCCGCCCCCTGCGGATGAACCAGCGCCAGGGGCAGATGCTCGCCGGCTTCCAACAACTGGAGGCCCGCCACCGCGAACTCATCCTGATGGCCCACTACCACCGCATCGATCGCCACCGGATGGCGGAGGTCCTCGGGGAACCCGGCGGGGCGCAGATCATTAGCGAACGGCTCCACAAGATCCAATTGCTGATTCGGGAAAATTGGGAGGCCATGCGCATCGTGGACGCCGCCCACCGCCCCTCCGCGCAGGACGACCTCCTCATTGAAAAGTACTTTACCGGCGAACTGGAAACGACCGACCGTTGGGCCGTCGAAGCCCGCCTGCCTACGGACCCGGCCTTCCGCGAAGCCGTCAGCTTACGGGAAGACTGGGCGGGCGTGCTCACCGTAGCCGGCCGTCAGGAATTGATGGAACTCCTCCAGCGGGAAGAAGCCCGTTTGGTGCTGGGCGACCAGACTCATTCCCTCGCACCTGCGCGAGCGCCCAACTCGTCCCGCATTATATCGGGAGCAGCGCCCAACTCGTCCGACGAAGTAGAGTTGACGCCCCGTAAAAGTATTTTCAGCGATTTTGAACTACCCCGCCCCGCCAGCCTGCTGGCAATCATCCTGATGGCCGTGCTGGGCTACCTGGTCTGGACGACCTTCGGCCCCGCCGCCCCCGAACGCCGGGCCGTGACCAATTTTGAACCCTTCCCCAATATCTTCACGGAGTTCGAGCCCCGCAACGAACAGGAACGGGACCTCCAGCGCATCCTGTATTATTACGACCGGGGGGATTACGTGACGACTTACGATGAGTTGCTGCCCGTCGCTACCGCTTACCCCGCCGCGCCCCTCTACCTCGGCGTTTCCGCGCTGGCGCTGGACGAACCGACGCGCGCACTGGACTGGTTCGAGCGCATCCCCGAAGACGATTATTACCGCCCTTTCGCCGATTGGTATACCGCCCTGGCCTACCTCGCCGCCGGGCGCACGGAAGCCGGGCGGGCGGAATTGAACGAGATATTGGCGCGGCCGGGGCACGTGTACACGACGCGGGCGCGGGAGTTGTTGGGGGAATTGCAGTAGGAAATGAAGGGTAAATTCCTCCCTAAACGATCTCTTCCGGCAACTTTTACCCTCCCGATTTCAATTACCTTCGCGCCCGGATAAAACTGACGGACCAACCGACCAAAAGCAGACCGCATGAAACCGACCACCCTCAAAGGCACCCGCGATTTCCTTCCCAGCGAAGTGCGCAAGCGCGATTACATTTTTGGCGTGATCCGCAAGCACTTCCGGACCTTTGGCTACCAGCCCATTGAGACGCCGGTTATGGAAGACCTACGGACGCTTACCGGCAAGTACGGCGAGGAAGGGGATAAACTGCTCTTCAAGGTTCTTAATAACGGCGACTTCCTGCGCAAGGCCAACGCCGATGATTTGGCGGCCAAGGATAGTGGGAAGGTCGTTACGCAAATCGCCAAACGCGGCCTGCGGTACGACCTCACGGTGCCCTTCGCCCGCTACGTGGTGATGCACCAGAACGACCTCGCCTTTCCCTTCAAACGCTACGCCATCATGCCCGTCTGGCGCGCCGATCGCCCGCAGAAAGGCCGCTACCAGGAGTTCTACCAGTGCGATGCAGATGTTGTTGGTAGCGACAGTCTGCTCTACGAAGCCGAACTCACGCAACTGCTCGATGCCGTCTTCACGGAGCTTGGTCTAAAGGCCGTCATTCGCCTCAACAACCGCAAGATTCTCGCCGGCCTCGCAGAGATTGCGGGTATGGCCGATAATATGATGGACATGACCATCGCTATCGACAAACTCGATAAAATTGGCGAAGAAGGCGTCGTCAAAGAATTAAAAGAAAGGGGCGCTGACGCAGGTGCCGTGGAAGTGATTCTCCAATTCCTGAAAACGACGGATCTGAACGAAGTAGCCCCGTTGCTCTCCGAAAGCGAAGTCGGGCAGCAGGGAATTGCTGAGTTGCAGGAGACCTTCCGGCTAATTGGTACCCAGCCCACACAAAACCGGATTGAATTCGACGTTACCCTCGCGCGCGGCTTGAATTACTACACGGGGGCCATCTTCGAAGTGGCCGTCGATACCGACGCGCCGGGGCAGGAGGCCATCAAAATGGGTTCCATCGCCGGTGGCGGCCGCTACGCCGACCTCACCTCGATCTTCGGGATGAAGAATATGCCCGGCGTCGGGATCAGCTTCGGCGCCGAACGCATCTACGACGTTCTGGAAGACCTCAACGCCTTCCCCGCTGACGCTACCGAAGACCTCCAATACCTCCTGGTCTGCCTCGACGATGAGGCCCTCGAACACGGCTTCGGCCTGGTGAGCCGCCTCCGCGCCCGCGGCGTCCACGCGGACCTCTACCCCACCGCCGCCAAACTCAACAAAATGATGAAATACGCGGACCAACGGGGTGTGCCCGGCGTGGTCATCATTGGCTCCAACGAGGTCGCTACGGGGGAGTATTCTCTAAAGGTGATGGCGACTGGGGAGCAGCGGGGGATTCGGGAGGGGGAGTTTTGATGGGAGCCCTGGAGGGGCGTTTTCGGTAGCGAGGGGATGCTTCCCCTCGTTTTCGTTGGGGATTTTTTCGTTGGACCTTGTTTTCGTCGGGTCCTCATTTTCGTCGGGACCTCGTTGTCGTTCCCCTCGTAACACAAACGAGGGGAAGCATCCCCTCGCTACAATAGGCGCCCCTCCGGGACTACAAATCAAACATTTTGTTATTTATTGTTTTTGTTTCTATGTTTGTCGAAACAAAAACCACAGCAGCATGTCTTCATCCTACGACCGAATTATCTTACACAGCGTTTGGAGTACCAAATACCGAAACCCGTGGATTGACAAAAAATCGAACCCGAATTATTTGCCATTATGGTAAGCGAGTTCCAAAACCATGGGTGCCAGGTCCTCGAAATTGGCGGTTCGGACGACCACGTCCACGTCCTCCACACCCTGCCTCGAGCTAAATCCGTCGCCCAGGTCATGGCCGCCGTCAAGGCCGTCTCCAGTCGATGGATGTTTCCCCGCGCAAAACAATACGAATGGTTCGAATGGCAGGATGGTTACGGCACCTTTTCCGCCGATTACCGTCATTTGAATAAGGTTCGTCGTTACGTCAGGAACCAAAGAACACAACACGCCACGCCGGGAAAACTTGACACCTTCAAAAAGGAATACACTGCCATGTTAACTGAATACGATTATCCGGACTTCACCCCGGAATACGTTTTCCCCACCCCCTAGCCCCAGCGGGGCGTCTACCGTAGCGAGGGGATGCTTCCCCTCGTTTTCGTTTCCCCTCGTTTTCGTTCGATCTCGCATTTCGATCCACCTCGTATTTCGTTCCACCTCGTTTTCGTTCCACCACATTTTCGTTCCATCTAGGTTCGTAGAACCTCGACATGGTCAAATATTACATTCATGTCAACCACATTTAGATGTCCTACGTGCAACTAAATGAAAGATTTTTAAGTTGATGGATGTAATTGGACATTTTTGGACAAAATCAGACAACCATGGATCGCCTCCTCACCTACGACTACCTCTCCGGCACCGCCATCAATAGTCTGCTTAACAAGATTGATGCGTACAATAAAGATTGGAAACAGCGCGAACGCCTCGACGCAGATCGCCTACGTACGCTGAGAAAACTCGCCACCATCAATAGTATTGGATCGTCCACCAGAATTGAAGGCTCCAGCCTTAGCGATGAAGAAGTGGCCAAGCTGATCGACAACATGGACATCACCAAACTCGTGAGCCGTGACGAGCAGGAAGTGGCGGGGTACTACCAAGTATTGGACATCATCCTGGACAGCTACGCCGACCTGGAACTGACGGAGTCGCTCATCAAAGGACTCCACAATGAACTGTTGCGCCACAGCAATAAGGACCAATACCACCGCGGCGGCTACAAGCAGCATAGCAACCGTGTTGTTGCTACCGACGAGGCTGGTAATACGCGTACCATCTTCAACACCACCGAGGTACTTCATACGCCGGACGCGATGCGCAACGCCGTTCAGTGGTACCACGAGTCCAAGGGCGGCAAACTCCACCCGCTGGAGCGGGTCTTCGCATTTGTCTATGAGTTTCTCTCCATCCACCCCTTTCAGGATGGAAACGGGAGATTATCCCGCCTACTTACTACTCTACTCCTATTGCAAAATGGCTACGATTTCGTGACCTACTACAGCATGGAGCAGGGAATTGAGGATCGCAAGAAGGACTACTACAAATGCCTAATGGTCGCGCAGCGCCATCGCAATACGAAGGAGGAAGAGATTGGCCGATTCATGCACTTCATGCTGAAAACCCTGTACGGTATCACCCCGAATCTGGACAGCAACGCCTCCATGGTCGTGGAAGAACCCGCAGCGCTCTACCTCAACCGGCGGATGCGTGACGTGCTGGATTTTGTGAAGGACGAAGGTGAACTCTCCATTAGCCAGATCGACGCACTTTTACCCGTTGTTAGTAGAAGTACGATCAAAAACGACCTGGCTAAGCTCACGGAAAGTGGCTACCTGGAGCGCCACGGTAAGGGCCGGGGAACAGTTTATAGTCGGGTAGTCAGGTAGTACTTAGTCGGGTAGTATATAGTCGGGTAGTAGGGTAGTACTTAGTCGGGTAGGCTGAGCACTACCCACTACCCGACTAATCACTACTCCGGCTTCCGGTAAATCTTAGATTTCATCAAGCCCCACTTATTCAAGCGGTGCTGTACGGATACCGCCAGCACGCCCAAACCGTACTTGGAGCTACGTACGAAGTTGATCGAACTCGCCTCGTCAAAGTACTTCGTCGGGCAGGTCACCTCGGCGATGTCGTAGCCATGGTAGATGATCTGGCTGAGCATTTCGTTGTCGAACACAAAGTCATCATCGTTAGCGTTGAAGTCGATCCCTTCCAGTACTTCGCGGCTGAATGCCCGGTACCCGGTGTGGTACTCACTCAGTTTGTAGTTGACGAGGAAGTTCTGCGTGGCCGTCAGGAAGCGGTTGGCTACGTATTTGTAGAGGGGCATGCCGCCCTTCAACGCGCCCTTTCCGAGGATGCGGCTGGCCAGTACGACGGGGTACAATCCTTCGCCGATCACGTTACACATCGTCGGGATGAGCAGCGGCGTGTACTGGTAATCCGGGTGCACCATGATCACGATGTCAGCACCAATTTCAAGGGCCTTGTTGTACAGCGATTTCTGGTTACCACCGTACCCCTTGTTACGTGGGTGGGTGATGACGTGGTCCACGCCCAGCTTCCGCGCCAGGGCGGAAGTCTCATCCTTACTCGCATCGTCGCAGAGGATCACCTCATCCACGAGGTCACGCGGGACTTCGTTGTAGGTCTTTTCGAGCGTTAGGGCGGCGTTGTAGGCCGGCATGACGACGACCACTTTTTTGTCTTTGTACATAGGCGGCGCAAAGGTAGGAAGATGTTACCCGCTACACAAAAGGCCGGCTGGCGGCTGCGTTTTCAACGTTTCTTTCTCCGTTCAAATTACTGCTTGGCAAAACGGATGGCCCCGCGGTTCCCCGCCACATCCTGTAGCGTCAGCAGGTACATTCCCGGCCGGAGGGCGCTCACGTCGATACAAGCGCTGCCGCGGGTGCGATGCAAAGATGGCAACACCAACTGCCCGGTAATGGACCTGACTTCCAACGCAATTTCGCTATCCGTAGGCTGGGGGAAGTCCACCGTCAGCCAATTGCTGGAGGGGTTCGGGAAGACGCTTGCGCGGAGGGAGTTAGCGAGATTACTGATAGACGACGGCGTCTCATTATTAACACCAAAGGTGGTTTGCTGAGCTACAAAATCCCCCGTCCCGTTGGGGACTCGGGACATCGATACATTGTTCTCCTGCCGTTCGTAAGTGAAGACGTCGATCGTAGTTCCGTCGGCGTTGTTGATGGCGATCGTTTCCCCATCGCGGTTCAGGCGGAAGTTGGCGTGCAGGCCTTCCTGGTCGTCATCCTTATCGGCCCAGACGATGAGGTAGCCGCCGGCGGTCACGATCGTCCCCGCTGGGAACTGCCACTTCAGTGGGTCGTCACCATCATCGGTAAGGTAGACCTCGGACAAGTCCAGGTCGCTGCTGGTATTGTTGAAGAGTTCGATCCAGTCGTCCGTCTCCCCGTCCTGATCGGTGATGCCGGAGAGCGAGTCGTTGACGGCCATGAATTCATTGATGGCGAGGTCACCGGGGGCGAGGGCCAGCAAAGGTTGGCAGGTAGTTTGGGAATCTAGATCAGCCCTCAATTCCTCGTTGCGCAGCGTTATCAGTTCCAGGAGGCTACCCTCACCGGTACCCGTCTCTACGAGGAAGTCGGGGTAACTCCTCGTCAGGGTAGCATCATCCTGAAAGGCGGAATCGATCAAAGCGCCGTTGGCGGGGATGACGTTCTCGAAGTAGGCCAAAAACAGATTAGAACTGGTAATTGAGCAGAGGTAGTCGAGGTACGCCTCGTAGTATTCCGGCACGTTGAGGAGCCGGCGGATGAGCGTCCGGTCCGTCTCCCTTTGGTCTACTGCGAAGTTGAAACCATCATCATAATAACCACCACCGCCGCTACCTCCATAGGTGCTAACGAGGAAATAGAGCAAACTCTCACAGTTCTCATCCCAGGTATCGCAACACTGCGGGTTGTAAGAGAGCATCCTGGCGATGATGCCGGGATTATCAGCCGGGATATTTCCGTTCAGCACGTTGGGGCAGGCGCTTTGGTCGACCCGGTTATCGACTGTCTGGCAGTAGGTCTGCGCACAAACTTCCTCCTCCAGCACGGCGGTGATAGAAAGGCAAACTTCATAAACACCCAGGGAATCGTATACGTGGGTAGGCTCCTCCGCATCCGAGGTGTTCCCGTCGCCAAATTCCCATACGTAAGTTGTTTCCGGAGAAGTTGTAAAGGACTGGTTGAAGAATTGAACGGTGGTCGTCCCGTCCAGATAGGGAGCGTAGCGGGCGAACGCAATGCAGTAGTCATCCTGCGAATTCCCACCCGGCAGAGCGAAATTGTAGTCCCACGGGATCCAGCTGAACTTACCGGCCCGGGTGTCTTCGTAGAGGTACCAGTTGCGGCCGTGCTCGAGGTTGGAGTCCCAATTATTGGTAGCTACGTCAACGGCCAGGACGCGGAGGTAGCGATCCACATCAAATACTTCGTCGATGGCCGACCCAAACTCTTCATCGCTGGAGTTATCGATGACGTTCATCAAGTTGATGAGTCCACTCCAGTCATCCGCCTCGCGGTTGGTTTTTAGCTGGTAGGTCCGGTTGTATTCATTCGGGTCCATCCCGAAATACTCAAAGTTGTTCCAGTCCTTATTCTTGAAAAGGTTACCGTCGGCGAAAGCGTAGTTATCCTGCAGAAATTCCTTATCCACTTGTTCGACGATCTGGAAGAGCCCCCAGTAATCATCGTTGAGGTACACCCGGGCGAAGGATACGCGGGGGGCGGGCACGCCGGCGCGGCGCATCAGTTCGTAACACACGAGATCGCGCTGAAAGCTCTCATCTTCAGTAGCATTATTGAGGTTGAACTTCCGCAAACCATCGTAGCGTTGATCGGGATCGTATTCGTTGATGTCGACCTTAAGCGGCTTGTTTTCCCGCCCAAAGAAGACGGAGGAAAAGCCCTTGTGGCGCACCCCGACGGTACCCACCACCTCACCATCAATCACGAGTTCTGCCGGGAACTTCGGCTTCTCACCAAAGACATCATTGACATCAAAATTGTCCAAGAGGGTGTTTCGAAAATTAGGATCGTTCGAAGTGAAACGGATATCGTGCAGCACCTCAACATCAAAGAGGTCGCTACCCGACTGGGCGAATAGGGTAGTCTGCAGGCAGACCAATAATAAGATTAGGGTAGACAGTCGCATAGGGTAATCAGGTAAAAATTAAAACAGGTGTGCACTAAAGGTAAACCAACACCTCACGCGCATTAGCTAAGAAGATGGTTATTGTCTAGACGGGTGCAAAACACGGCGTGGCAGTTTTCCGCATGCTTTATTTTCCTACCCTCGGCACGGTCGGATTCGATGCTGCGCTTGGTCCGTCCGTCTACGGAATGGTCCCCTTCGTCCATAAGCCCGCACCTGCGGCAGCGCCCGCTGTATTATTGGGTGATAAACCCGCCCGAGATGTTGACGACCCTGAAAGAGACTTTGCGTAACCTGCTTGATAGCCCCCTGCAATCCTTCCTTTCCATCCTCGGCGTGATCATCGGCGTGGCGGCCCTGACGGCGATGCTGAGCATGATCGACGGCCTCGAAAACTACGCGCAGGAACAGGTGGCCGCACGGGGAGATATGAAATCGATCCTCGCCCGACCAATCGAAGGCCGACTGATTGATGGCGTCTACACACCCTACGACACGACCGTGGCGATGACCGATGAACTGGTCGCAGAACTAGTGGATTCCCTCCCCCACCCCGTCCGAACCCAACTCCAGATGACCGGCAGAAACCTGGGCTACACCGCCGCCGGCGAAAGGATTGGCATCTACTATACAGCCACTACCCTACCGCTACTCGGCGAGCGCGAACTACTTGCGGGCGAGGAATTGACCAAGACGGGTGGGGATAGCCGCAACGTGATCATCAACGAAAGCCTCGCCGTCCGCCTGCTCCCTCCAAACGCTCCGCCGGAAGATGCCGTCGGACTACGGTTCTCACTCCTCGGCGATTCGCTGCGCGCCGTGGGCGTCGCCGCGAAGGATGAGAAATCCTACGGCGTGGAAATGACACTCACTACCTTTTACGACCTACCGGAGATGGACCCCGGTTTGATCACGTTGGTCACTGCGGTAGAGCAGGATGAGCACGTCGCCCCAACCGAGGAAAAACTCAAGCAATTTTTCAAAAATCGCTTCCCGGAGATGGAGGAGACGGTGGACGTATATTCCCGCAGTAACATGCTAGCGGACATTGCGGAGGGCGTACTCATCTTCCGCCTCGTCATGGGTTTCCTGATCGGCATTGCGGTAGTCGTCGGTGGCGTAGGCGTAATGAACGTCCTGCTCATGTCCATCAGCGAGCGCACGCCCGAGATCGGGATTCGCAAAGCGGTGGGCGCTACCCGCGGTGGCATTATCCGCCAGTTTATGGCCGAGGCGATCATTATCTCCGTGGTGGGTAGCCTGATCGGCGTCCTGCTGGGTTTGGCGGTATCCTTCACGGCCGCTCCCGTACTCAATTATTTCGTTGACGATCTGGACTTCCGGGCCGGCTTCAGCCTCACGACGCTCGCCATCATTTCCGTGATTGCCGTAGCCATCGGCGTCGTCTTCGGCACCTACCCGGCGAGGAAAGCGGCGGGGTTGGACCCGGTGGAGGCGATTCGTAGGTAGGAAGTCTGTAGTCTATAGTCTGTAGTCGGTGCTACTGTAGACTACAGACTATAGACTACAGACTAATTTCCTCCCCTATCTTTGCACCGCAAAATTGCTCGTAGTCAACATTTGTGGTCCCCACTGCAGACTATAGACTACAGACTAAAGACTATAGACCGTGACCCTCGGCACCGTATCCTTCTACACCCTCGGCTGCAAGCTGAACTACAGCGAGACCTCCGCCATCGGCCGCCAGTTTACTGACGCCGGTTACCAGGCCATCCCGTTTGGGGAGGGGGCGGACATCGTCGTGATCAACACGTGTTCGGTGACGGATTTTGCCGACCGGAAGTGCCGCAACATCGTTCGCCGCGCGTTGGGCGCTAACGCAGGTGCAAAGGTGGTGGTGGTCGGATGCTACGCTCAGCTAAAGCCCGACGAAATTGCTAACATCGAAGGCGTGGACCTCGTACTGGGCGCCAGCGAAAAGTTCCGGATCCTCGACTACATCGACGGGATCGCCGGCGGCAGCGGGAAGGGTATGGTCCGGGCCGGAGAAGTCAAGGAAGCCGACCAATTCATCAGCAGCTTCAGTTTTGGGGACCGCACCCGCTCCTTCCTCAAAGTGCAGGACGGTTGCGACTACAAATGCACCTTTTGCACCATCCCGCTGGCCCGGGGAAAATCCCGCAGCGCCACCGTGGAGCAGATCGTAGCCGACGCTAAAGCCATCGCTGCGAAAGGAGTAAAGGAAATTGTCCTGACCGGCGTCAACATCGGTGATTTCGGCAACGGCACCCAGGTGATCGAAGGCCAACGGCCACGCAAGGAAGCCCTCTTCAGCGACCTCGCCGCCGCCCTCGACGAAGTGGACGGCATCACCCGCTTCCGCATCTCCAGCATCGAACCCAACCTCTGCACGAACGAACTGATCGATTTCGTAGCCGGCTCCAAACGCTTTGCGCCCCACCTCCACATGCCGTTGCAATCGGGGAACAACAAACAACTCCGGCAAATGAAGCGCCGCTATAAGCGGGAGCTCTACGCCGAACGGGTGAACCACATCAAAACCGTCATGCCCCACGCCTGCATTGGCGTCGACCTCATCGTCGGCTTCCCCGGCGAAACGGAGGAAGACTTCCTGGAAACCTACCGCTTCGTGCAGGAGTTGGACGTGAGCTATTTCCACGTCTTCACTTACTCCGAACGTGCCAACACCCCGGCGGCGGAGATGGAAGGCGCCGTCCCCCTAAAGGAGCGTAAACGGCGGAACAAGATGCTCGGCATCCTCAGCGAAAAGAAGTTGCGGGCGCACTACGCTAAACACCTCGGGGAAACGCGACCCGTGCTCCTCGAGAAATCCAAAACCGATGGCCTCCTCCACGGCTTCACGGATAACTACGTGAAGGTGAGCTTCCCCGGCGATGATGCGTGGGTGAACCATTTGGTGGAGATGGAATTGACGGAGATTGGGGAGGATGGGCTTGTGTTGGGGCGGGT
>NZ_LVWJ02000020.1 GCF_001625015.1 Lewinella sp. 4G2
CTTATCTATTGCGTATGGATTCGGCTTATTTATGGGAGCAAGTCGATTTACTTTTAGTCAATGGCAATCCGATGATGGATGGGGCGGTTGGTCTACATCAACTAAAGGCTATCTTCCATCACAAATTACAGGTTACGCGCTTGCTGAATTGCAGAATTATAAGGATGATTTTCATCCAAATTGGCTTAGTGAGGTCAGTGGTAGCTTCAAGAAAGACATCGTAAAGGGGCTAAAGTACATTGAATACAATAGGCAAATTTGAATAGATAGAAGAATGTAAACATCGAACAAGTAGAATTAAGCAGAAAAGTAAACTCGTAGTATCAGGTCGTAACCTAATAAACATGGTCTTAT
>NZ_LVWJ02000021.1 GCF_001625015.1 Lewinella sp. 4G2
ACTATACCTTCTGTAAATTGGATTGATTGTGAATGTAGCGAAGACATACATGTTGCAAACAACTTCACAGATTTTATTAATGGACTAGTAAGTGAAGAGGCTTTTGCTGACTAACTTTACTGCACTTATCACTAGGCAAATAAATAGCTTTCAAATACCTACAGATAAATACATGAGAAAATTGATAGTAATGTTCATAGTACTCGTTCTCCAATTTACTAGTTGTGGAATAGAAAATTCTAGTCTCTTTGTAGATGATACAAAGGTTGAACAAAACTTGGAAAGATATAGATGTGCTTTGGGAGCGGAGAAGTTCATGATACAGACTGGAGAAGAAATTACCGACAGCATTAGTACAACAATACTTAGGGTGACATTTCAAAATGTATCTATCAATTTGAATGATACAACTATAAGTAATCAGAGTCAAAATATAGCTAAATTACTGAAATATAATTTACAAAGAAATCGGAAATTTGATCGATTTGGTGTTATGTATAACCTTGATCCAGTTTTTGAAATTGAATTAGAAAACAGTAATAAATCTGAATATATCATATCAGAACTCTACAATGATTTTTTCAGTGACGAGTTGTAGATTGCTGTTGTACGGTTAATGATTATAACATTCGCTCAACTTTACAGCAACCAAAGTTCCTTGTCGAACAAAATTATCCGCCCAACACTGCAATCCACGTCAAGCCGCTGTCACTTCGAGTTGATGGCTCTATTACATCTGAAGCCCGGCCACTGGTCCGAACGCTCGGATGTCCAAAAGTCCTCCGCAAGCTCCGGAGTTTTGGCCATGCTCGCTTATCGGCCCAGTGGCCTATTAGTTCCAGTTTAGTATCTTAGTGGAGTTAAGGACGCGGCCTGCGTGGGCTGCAATCGTTGGGCAACATGCAAAAGAAATGACTGCTAATTACAAAATATACCTCTCTTGAACTGGTTTGGGACACGGGATGTTTTTAAAGGGCTATGTCGCTAATACTAACCAAGGATGAACTCGAAGCACTTCAGCTGGAACAAAACACAGCTGGGCTTTCAAAGCGGCGTT